>JACRCT010000875.1 GCA_016218885.1 Deltaproteobacteria bacterium
AGGCGCTGCGCAAGCGCTACTCCGACGCCGAGATCCAGTTCCTGCTCAACAGCTTCTCCTCCGCCTCGGTCCTCTTCTACGACCTGGTGGGGAGCTCCACCTTCCGCTCGCAGCGCGAGTATCCCGACGCGCTCTACATGCTGGCGGAGTCGCTGTACCAGCAGCAGAACTACCTGGGCGCGCGCCTCTACTTCCGCGAGCACATGAACCAGCGCGGCGGCCGCTATCGTGAGGCGCTCGCCCGCTACCTGGAAATCAGCGGCCGCCTCAACGAGTTCTCGGGCATCGACCAGTACATCGAGCAGGCAAAGGGCCCGGGAGGCTCGCTGCCGCCCGATCTCGCCTATGTGTATGGCAAGTGGCTGTTCCGCCGCACCGATATCCCGGATCAGGAGCGCGTTGCCCGTGCCCGTGCGGCCTTCGGCCCCGTCGCCGAGGCCGGCGGCTCCTACTCGATGCAGGCCTTCTATTTCTTGGGCGTGTTGGCGGTGCAGACCGGAGATCTCGCCGGCGCCGCTGGCCACTTCGAGCGGGTGCTCAAGTTCCCTGCCGAGAGCCCTCGCGCCAAGAAGGCCCATGAGCAGGCGAATCTTTCCCTCGGTCGCGTCTACTTCGAGCTGGGCAAGCACAGCGAGGCCATCGACCGCTATCAGGAGATCGACTACAACTCCGACGCCTTCGTCGATGCCCTCTTCGAGATCGCCTGGACCCATGTCCGCCGCGCCAAGCTGGGCGGGATCAGCGAGTACGAGAAGGCCAACCAGGCCTGCGAGAAGCTCCTGTTGGCGGCGCCGGACTCGGTCCTGGCCCCGGAGGCCCGCATTCTTCAGGGCCACCTGCAGCTCAAGCTCGGCAAGTACCAGGAGGCCAATGAGTCCTACACCTCGGTCATCAACACCTATCTCGAGGTGTACGACAACAACGACGGTCGCCTGAAGGCCCATCCCGACCCGGTCAGGTACTTCCAGCAGGTCATCGCCGAGTCGGGCAAGACCTTCGACATCTCCAGCTTCTTGCCTCCCATCGCGGTCAAGTGGGCCACCACCTCCCGCGACGTCGCCGATGCGGTGCGGATGACCGGCGACATCGACTCCTCGAAGAAGGGGGTGGCCGAGGGCGCGGAGATCGCCAGCCGTCTGCTCGAGGCGCTCGACAAGCGGCAGCTCGAGGTCTTCCCCCAGTACCAAGAGGGGCTCAACCGTGCGGAGGCGGTCGACTCCGCTCTTGCCCAAGTGGAGAGGGGGCTGCTGGAGGTGGAGCAGCGGCTGGTGGGCGGCGCGGATACCCTCACGGCGATCAAGCGCGAGCTGGAGCAGGTTCGAGCAGAGCGCGCCCATCTCGAAGCGCGCTTCAATGCTCTGCCCAAGAGCGACCAGGACCTCGATGCGCGCAAGCTGCGCATGTCCGAAGAGATGAATCGGCTGGACCAGCAATCGCACCGCCTCGGCCTGCAGGTCGAGAGCCTCTTCGCGGTGCTGACGGCGGTGGAGAGGTACTGGGCCGACACCCACGAGCAGCGCAACGTCACCCCCACCCAAGACAAGGAGTTCGCGGACACGGTGAAGAAGAACCGGGAGGTCGTGGACGGTTTGCGCGAGGAGCTGGGGTCGGTGCAGAAGCGCTTGCGCGACGAGAAGGCGCGCCTGGGGCTCACCGGTTCGGCGGACTCCAACCTGCGCGTTCAGTACGAGGAAGTCCTCAAGCGCGAGAAGGAGCTGATGGCGGGCGCGCGAGGCAACCTGCCCTCGCAGCTGCAGGGCGTGCTCTCCGGCCTCGACGAGGCTCGGGCCAGCATCGACGGGCTCAAATCCCGTTCCTCCGCAGCCAAAGCCAACATCCGCGAAGCCGTCATGCGGAAGGCCGACGCCATGCGCGAGAAGGTGCGCACCGAGACCGATCTGCTCAAGTCCTACGAGGTCGAGGTCGGCCAGGTCGCCGGCAGCGCCCAGAACCTGGTCGGGAACATCGCCTACGAGAGCTTCAAGCGCGTGCGCCGCCAGTTCTATGACCTGGTGCTCAAGGCCGACGTCGGGCTGGTGGACGTGGCCTGGACGCGCAAGCAGGACAAGACCCAACAGATCCAGAACCTCGCCAAGCAGAAGGACCGCGAGCTCCGAGGACTCGACGATGAGTTCAAGGAGGTCCTCAAGGACGTGGAGTAGCCCGCTCCTTGCCTCCCATGCGAAGCCTCCCTGCCATCGCGCTCTCTTTCGCTCACGCCACTCTGCTGGCGCTGCTTGTCGTGCCTTCGGTCCAGGCCGCGGCCGCCCCCGTTGCCGCCAAGGGGGAGGCCAAGAAGGAGCAGGTGTCGAAGGATTCGGCCGCAGCGCAGGGCGGGGGAGGACCTGCGGTCAAGTCCGATTCGGAGCGCGGGGCCGACGAGAAGAAGGAAGTCGTCGCCCCCGGCGAGCGGCGTGAGGCCAAGCTCCTCGAGGGCTATGGGCGCGACGGTGAGGAGGAGCAGGAGTACCAGGAGCTCTCCGACGCGCTGCGCGAGTTCGAAGAGCAGGGCAAGGAGTACCGCAAGGAGATCCAGCTCCTCATCGAGAAGAAGTACGAGGAGAAGCGCAAGGGGCTGGAGGCCAGCTACGAGAAGGCCATCAGCGACATCGAGGTGCTCGAGCGCAAGGAGCGCCTGGACGCCATCGCGATGTTCGAGGAGTTCCTGCAGCGCTACCCCGACGACCCCAAGTACACGCCGGACGTGATGTTCCGTCTGGCCGAGCTCTACTACGAGAAGACGAAGGACGACTACGCGATCGCCATGAAGGAGTACGAGGAGCAGGTCCGCCTCGTCGATCAAGGCAAGCTCGCCGCCGCGCCTCCGGAGCCCAAGCAGAGCTTCCAGCGCTCAGTCGATCTCTACCAGCAGCTCATCACCCGCTTCCCGTCCTACCGGTTCAACGACGCCTCCTACTACCTGCTCGGCTTCTGCCTCGAGAAGCAGGGCGAGCTCGAGCAGAGCAGCGACACGTTCACGCGGCTCATCGAGAAGTTCCAGGGATCGCGCTTCGTGCCCGAGGCCTGGGTGCGGTTGGGGGAGTACTACTTCGACGCC
>JACRCT010000876.1 GCA_016218885.1 Deltaproteobacteria bacterium
GCGAGGTCCTTGATCTCGTCGGCGACGACCGCGAACCCCTTGCCGTGCTCGCCCGCTTGCGCGGCGATGATGGCGGCGTTGAGCGCGAGCAGGTTCGTCTGCTCGGCGACGTCGTCGATGACGTTGAGGATGTTGCCGATGGTGCCGATCTTCTTGCCCAGGCTCTCGATGACGTCGGCGGCCTGCTTGGACGAGTCCTTGATCTTGTCGATGCCGATGAGGGTCTTCTGCAGCGCCAGGACCCCGGTGTGCGCGTCCTCGGACACGGTCTCGGAGAGCCGGGCGGTCTCGTTGGCGTTGGTCTCGACCTGGCCGATGGAGACGTCCATCTCGTTCATGGAGGAGCTGGTCTCGCCGGCGGAGGCAGACAGGTCCTCGATGTTGGCGGCGACCTCCTTGATGGAGGAGGTCATCTGCTCGATGGCAGCGGTGGTCTCCTCCACCGAGGCCGACAGGCCCTGGATGTTCTCCGCCACCTCGTTGTTGGTGGCAGCCATCTCCATGATCGAGGTCGAGCTCTCCTCGGCGCTGCCGGCCAGCACCTCCACGTTCTCGGCGATGCTCTTGAGGCTGGCGATCATCTCCTCCATCGAGCTGGAGGTCTCGTCCACCGACTGGGCGGTGGTGGAGGCGCCCTTGGCCACCACCTCGCCGGTGTGGCTGATCTGCTCGATGACCGAGGCCACCGACTCCGAGACCCCCTTCACCTGGGCGAGGGTGCTGCGCAGGTTCTCGGCGGTGCGGTGCAGGGCCTCGCCCAGCTCGGCGAACTCGGCGCTGCCCAGCGCCTGGGGCTGCTCGGTGAGGTCACAGTCGCTGATCTTCTTGGCCGCGCTCATCATCTGGGCCAGCGGGCGCATGATGAAGGCGCGGCTGATGAGGTAGACGAGGGCCAGGAAGACCAGCACGCTGATCACGAAGGTGAAGGCCATCCACCCCAGCACGCTGTTCTCGACCTGGCGGGCCTGGGCGTTGGAGAGCAGCACCACCGCGTAGCCGACGATGCGCTCGTCGGCGACCCCCAGCTGGTCGATGCGCCGCTCGCGAGCGGCGTGAGCGAAGAGGATGCGCCCGTCACCGACCTCGAGGGGCTCCTCCAGCCGCTCGAAGGTGCCCCGGTTGCGGCTCTCCTCGACCAGCGTGCGCAGCCGGGAGAGCGCGCTCTTGCTCAGCGCGGGGTCGACCCCGGTCGTGCCGGTGACCGCGAAATCGGCGGTGACGAGAATGACGTGGCCCTCGTTGTCGGAGAGCTGCACCGCACGCACCGCCGCCGCGCCCTGCTGCTCGCTCTGGAAGGGCAGCGCGCTGCGCTCGGCGAGCGAGCGGGCGAGGTCGTTGCCGCGGGCCTTGAGGCTGCTGCGCAGCGACTCGTTGATCTGCCCGCGGATGAGCACGAAGTTCGTGGTCATCGTCGCCAACAGGACGAAGGTGAATCCGACGAAGATGATGGTCCGCAGGCTTCTGCGGTGCAGCCAGCTCATGGTCCCGACTCCCGATATTCGAACGGCGCGCCCCCATCCTACTCCTGCACCTGCACCGCCCCCTTGAGCGCGCCCGCAGCGAAGCTGATGCCCAGCGCCTTGGCGGTCGCGAGGTTGACGACGAGGCTCCACTTCGGCTCAGCAGGAGAGAGCTCGGCCGGCTTCTTCCCCGCAGCGAGCTCGCGGGCCAGGCGTGCCGCCTCCACCCCCACCCCCTCGAAGTCGGGGGTGAGCGCCAGAAGCGCCCCCCGGCGCACGAACTCGTCGTTGAAGGCCAGCAGGGGCAGCCGGTTGGCCATCGCCGACTCGAGCATCAGGCGGAAGGTGTCCTGCGTGACCACCGTGGGGTCGGCAACCAGCCACAGCGCCTGGGACCTGGGCACCAGCCGCTGGAGCGCCTCGGGGAACTGGGACGCGCAGGAGGCCGGCTCGGCCACCAGAGAGAGCGCAAGCCGCTGCGCGGCCGCCTGCGCCGCGACGAGGTCCGCGGAGGATCGGCTGGGATTGAAGACCAGCCCCACCTTGCGGGCCTCGGGCAGCAGGCGCTTGAGCTCGGAGAGCTGGACCTGCGCCGGGATCTCCAGCGGCACGCCGACCAGGTTCGGTCCGCCCACCCCATTGGCCTTGGGATCCAGGACCATGCAGTACACCACGGGGACCTCGCCTCCCAGGGTCTGGGCGAGCTTGGCGGCCTTGACGCCCACCGCGAGGATCAACTCCGGGCGCTCGGCCCTGACCTTCTCCAGCGCGTCGTCCTCGAACTCGATGATGTGGGTCTGGACCGGACCATCCCACGCACGCTTGAAGCCCACCAGGGCCCGCTGGTAGGGCGCAGCGCTCTGGGATACCAGGGCCGACACCCGGGGCTTCGTTCCTGCCTGCGCAGGCGCTGCCGGGCCACTGGCGAGCAGTGCCGAAAGGGTTGCCGTAGCCGCCCCCCTCAGGACTGCACGCAGGCGCATCGGAAGTGGGCCTCCTCTTCAAGAATCGAGCAAGCGCGGGGGATCTTAGGAGCCAGCTTCGCAACCGGTCAACTTGAAGGGCAAGAGATCTCTTGGCGTCGATACCCCGGCGACGAGGCCAGGTCTTTCGAAGCCTCGAGCTCGGCATGCAGC
>JACRCT010000877.1 GCA_016218885.1 Deltaproteobacteria bacterium
AGGGTCGACCGCGTCAAGCGCGCCCCGCGCACCGGCCTGCGCGAGCTCGTCCAGTCCGGCGCGATCGTCCCCTTCATCCTCGTCGCCATCCTGGGCACGGCGCTCGGCCTCGCCGCTGCGTTCATGCCCAAGTACAACCGCGAAAGCCCCGACTTCAACCCGCAGAAGATGCTGGCGGTCGCCAAGGCCATCCTCAAGCCGCCGGACAAGAAGGAAGAGAAGAAGAAGGAGGAGAAGAAGAAGGTCGAGGAGAAGAAGGTCGAGAAGGCGCAGAAGGAGGCTCTTCCCGACATCCCCAAGACCAAGGCCCAGAACGTCAACGCCGCCATGAAGGCCGTGCAGAAGGTCGTCAATGCCGGGCCGGCCGTGGAGAGCCTGCTCAAGGCCACCTCCAAGCTCGCCGGCGGTCCCAAGGGCTATGGCGACAAGGGCATGGGCTACAAGCTCTCCCCGCTCATCGGCAAGCCTCCCGTCGCCATGGCCGGAATGGGCTTCGGGCAGGGGCTGGGCGGCTTCGGCACCGCGACCAAGGGCATGGGCGCCATCCGCGGCATGGGCGGCGGGGGCGGAGGCGGCATCGGCAGCTTCTCGGCAGGTGGCACGGGCAAAGGCAAGGTCGCCGGCACTGTGGTCAGCGCGCCTTCTTCAGGCTTCAAGCAGCGTGGCGGCGGCGGCACCCTGGCCCGCGAGCTCATCGCCAAAGTCATCAACGAGCACCTGGGCGAGGTGCGCGGCTGCTACGAGCGCGCCCTGCTGAAGGAAGCGGGACTGGCCGGGAAGCTCCAGCTCGAATGGACGATCGACCTCACCGGGCGCGTGGAGGAGGTCCGGGTCAAGCAATCGACGATCAAGGGAGCCGAAGTCCCCAACTGCATCGTCAACAGCCTCAAGACCTGGGTGTTCCCCAAGCCCACCGGGGGCAAGGTCATTGTCGCCTACCCGTTCCTGTTCAACAGCGTCGGGTTCTAGTGGCCTTTCCTTCTGGTTCGGCTTCGGGCTAGAAGATCGGGTCGGCATCCGCGCACCTTTCCTTGAGGATGGTCCCGTCGAGCGGCACCGACGGGTCCCGAAAGAGAGCCATGAGAGCCAAAGCGACAGCCGCCGTTCTCTTCGCCGCCTTTCTCGCAGCTCCCCTCGCCTCCCGCGCTGACGACGCGGAGGAGCCGGGCAAGCTTGCCGCGGTCCAGAAGCGCAAATTCCGCATGGACCATGAGATCTTCGCGTCTGCCGAGCTGCAGCCCCTGGACGCCTTCTACAAGGGGGTGGGGCCGGTCGGCGGCTACACCTTGCACTTCACCGACGTGCTGGCCTGGGAGGTACTGCGCGGCGGCTACAGCTTCCGCCTCAAGACCGGTCTGCGCGACCAGCTCCAGAAGGACTTCGGCGTCGCCCCCACCAAGTTCGAGGAGCTGGAGTGGTACGTGGGCACGGCGGTGATGGTCACGCCCTTCTACGGCAAGCTCGCCCTCATCAATCGCAGCGTCACTCACGCCGAGCTCTTCCTTCTCCTCGGCGCCACGGTGGGCAAGTTCAACGAAGACTACAAGCCGGGTCCTCAAGTGGGGCTCGGTCTTCGCTTCTTCCTCTCCGAGTGGATCTCCATCCGCTTCGAGGGGCGCTACCACTACCTCATCTCCGACAAGCCGACCCAGGTCGTGGACCTCGCGCTCGGGCTGGCCTTCAGCCTGGGCGGAACCGACTGACCGGAACCAAGATCATGAGCGCATTCTTTGGCGCGCTCTGCGCCACCCTGCTAGCGGCTGCCCCCGCGCCCGCCGCCGCCAAGCCCGCCGATCCCAAGGATCAGGCGAAGCCGGCGGACGTCGCGGCCAAGCCAGCCGATCCCGCTGCTCCTGCTGCTCCTGCTGCGGCCCCGGCCTCGGGCGCCAAGGCGGCCGATCCCAAGGCCGCCGAGGCCAAGAAGGACGACAAGAAGCCCGACGCCAAGAGCGAGAAGGAGGAGGAGCCGCCGCCTCCGGCCAAGCCGGAGTGGTTCGACGAAGCCCTCGCGTCGCACTACGCCGCCGAGAGCCGCGTCGCGGCTCCGATGTTCTACGCCTTCATCAACGGCTCGCCGCGCACCGCCGACAACTACGAGTGGGCCCAGTTCTTCCTGGCCGATGACCTCGCCCGCCTCGGCTTCACCCACGCCGCCATCGTCTACTGGTCCGAGGTCTCCAAGACCCGCTCGCGCGCGGAGATCCTCCCCGAGGCCCTCAAGCAGCTCGAGAAGCTGACCTCCGAGGTCCCCTACGACGCCGAGCTCGTCGAGCGCGAGGTGCTCTACGGCACCGACTTCGGCACCGTGCCCCCCGAGGCCTTCGACTACGTCCACTACCACAAGGGGCTCATCGCCCTGCGCGATGGGAACCTGCGCTGGGCCAACAACCACTTCTCCAAGCTGCACCCCGGCACCACCTACTTCGCCCGTGCCCGGCTGGTGGGCGCGGTGCAGAAGATGACCCGCGAGAACGACATGGAGGGGGCGCTCGCCGACTTCGAGGCCCTCGCCTCCGAGCCGGTGGCCACCCGCGAGGTGCGCAACGAGGCCCGGGTGGGTGCTGCCCGCCTCTACTTCGAGAAGGGCGAGTACGACAAGACCGACCAGTACTACGACAGCGTGGAGCTCCCCGAGCTCGACGCGGGGCGTGGCGAGATCTACCTGGAGAAGGCGTGGACCTACTACCGGCGTGGCGAGGCCAGCCAGGCCATGGGCGTGCTGCTGGCGCTGGATGCCCCCAGCTTCCGCGACCTCTTCCTTCCCGAGAAGTACATCCTGGCCTCGCTCATCTACAAGGACCGCTGCCACTACCTGCCCGCCAAGCGCGCCGCCCGCGGCTTCACCCGCCGCTACAAGCAGGCGCTGCAGCTCATCCACGAGCGCGGCAACTTCAAGGACGACCTGCGCCTGGTGCGCGCCGCCCTGGAGCAGGACGCCGCGGTGCGCCGCGCCGGCGAGTTCGTGGAGCTGTTGGGCCGCGAGCGCGACCTGGTCGACCAGTACACCAGCCGCTTCGAGTCCTCGGGCCTGACGCGCAAGCTGCGCGGCATCTACGACCGCGCGCTGGCCGAGGCCACCCGCCAGCGCGAGTCGATGCTCAAGCGCGCCCTCACCAGCGCTGCGGATCGCCTCCTGCGCGACGAGGAGCAGGTGCGGCTGCTCGACTACGAGATCGGCCTCGACCTCTACAAGCGGGTGAAGAAGGGCAACTACGCGGCCCGCATGGCGGTCAACGACCCCGCGGTAGGCGAGGTGGACGTGGTCTACGAGTTCGACGGCGAGTACTGGAACGACGAGCTCAAGGACTACCGGCTCTTCCTGCCCAGCCGCTGCGCTTCGGTGGAGGCCGACAAATGAAGCGCTTCGTCCTCCTCACCCTGCTGCCGCTGCTCTCGACCGCCTGCGCCACCACCCGCGAGGTCGTGCCGCAATACAACCTCTCGTCCAAGGCCAACGAGCGCGGCGAGCTCATCTCCAAGCTGCGCCGCGACCTGATCAAGGTCGACCGGTCGATCAACGTCACCGAGAAGCTCATCGCCGCCAGCCGCTCCGCCCCCTACCTGCCCGACCTCGTCTTCCGCCCGGCCGAGCTGTACGTGGAGAAGAGCCGCTACCGCTTCCATCTGGAGGCGGAGATCAACATCGAGCAGAGCAAGCGCGGCTCCCTGGTCGTCCCCGACGTCAGCCTGCTCAAGCAGAAGGCGATCAGCCTCTATGAGCGCATCCTGGCCGAGTTCCCCGACTACAAGGAGAACGACAAGGTCCGCTTCTTCTGTGCCCACGAGTACCGGGAGCTGGGCCAGTACGACAAGGCCATCAAGGTCTACCAGGAGATCGTCGACAAGCACCCCCGCAGCCCGCTGGTGCCCGAGGCGCTGCTCATCACCGCCGACTACTGGTTCGACAAGAGCAAGCTCGACGACGCCGAGAGCTTCTACCTCAAGATCCTCGACACCCCGCCTTCCCCCGCCCACGACCTGGCCCGCTACAAGATGGGCTGGGTGTGGATCAACCGCGGCAAGCACGCCGAAGCGGTCAAGTACTTCGAGGCGGCGGCCCGCTCCCCGGTGCAGGAGGGGGCTGGCGCCAAGGCGCTGCAGGTCAAGGGGCTCGCGCTCTCCGACCTCGTCTACTCCTATACCGAGTCCAAGCCGGCCAAGGGCGCCATCGAGTTCTTCGAGGGCCTGTGCGACCACGCCAACGCCTTCGAGAACGTCCTGGAGAAGCTGGGAAACCGCTATTTCATCAAGCAGGAGTTCGAAAACGCCGCTCCGGCCTACCGGCGGCTGCTGGTCATGAGCCGCGACTTCGAGCGCGACCCGGAGCGGGCCAGCCGCCTGTACGAGACCATCAAGGCGAGCA
>JACRCT010000889.1 GCA_016218885.1 Deltaproteobacteria bacterium
GATGCCCGCCTCGTGGCAGTCGCGCAGGATGCGCGAGGCCAGCTGTGGTGGGCGCGGCTTGTTCATGGCCGTCAGCACCTCGGAAGAGGCGCTCTCCATGCCGAAGCGCAAGCCGCAGCAGCCCGAGCGTGCGAGATCGTGGATGACCTCGGCGGTGAGGCCGGGGTGCATCAGCACCTCCGCGGCCCAGCGGATCTGCAGGCGCTGCTCGATGAGCTCGACGGCCAGGCGATGGAGGTGGTCGGGCCGGAACGAGTCCACCGGGAAATCGAACCAATTCGACCCTGTCTGGGACATCGCCTGACGGATGTCGGAGAGAGCAAGGTCCAGCGGTCGCAGCCGATAGGCAGAGGAGGTCTGCGCCGAGATGTTGCAGTAGTGGCACCTGCCCCAGTGGCAGCCGCGGGTGAGCGGCAGGGGGATCGCGTAGCGAGGCACGAGGTAGCGCGACAGGTCCAACCCGTCCGAGACCCAGGAGGGGCTGGGGACGGTGTCCAGAGAGGTGCAGGGCTCGCCGCTCGTCGGCTCCATAGAGTGATCGGGTCGGTCCAGAACCCGTGAGAGCCACCTCGAGAGGGCCTCTTCGCCGTCGTGCAGGAGGACCGCGTCGGCGGGGAGAAGCTCGCGCGGGATGGCGCGCGAGGTCTGACCCAGTGCGGTAAGGTATCCGCCTCCCACGGCCACCGGAATCTCGGGTACACGCTGTTTGAGTCGGCGCACGAGCGTGAGTGCCGGAATCACCTGGGAGAGGTAGGTGATGCTGACCCCGACGCTCGCCGGCCTGCTCGCCAGGATTCGGGGCAGGGCGTGCTCCTCGGTCCATGCGAGGTACGGATTGGCCTCGCTGTCGTCCAGCGTGGCGGCAAGGGAAGCCCAGTCGCGGAAGGCCCCGGCGACCTCGAAGGCACGGTAGGTGTGCCGAGTCCTTCCCGGCCGCCTCGACGACAGGGCGGTGCCAGCCGCATCGAGAGTCTCGAAGGCTCGTTCCATCGCCGCCGGCTCAAACAACGTGGCGGGGTCTTGCAGGCTGCGCTTGGCGACCTTGATGGAGGCAGAGGCCCTCTCTGCCGCCTCGATGACGGAGCTGTCGGCACCCTCGGCCGAAAGCTGGGCAGCCAAGAGAGACAGGTGCTCGGCGGAGTGGAAATGGTGGAAGGCGTCGATCCCCGCGTCCCACTGATCAACTTCCCAGCCACGCGCACGAAGGTATGCCGTCAGTACGGAGATGCTCGAAGCGGCTTGGCCGATGTTGGCGACAGGAGGAGAGACAAGCAGCAAGTCCATGACGGCACTCTCATACCCGTGGCGCTCCCTGAGCGGCAAGAAATGGGAGGCACTGCCGCCGGTCAGGCGCTCGCACGAAGAGCCAGGTGACCAGCACTCAGATCGCCGAGCTGGAATGTGGCAAGAATAAGAGCTAAGTTGCGGCCGTTCTGATTTGACAGGCGTGCGGATGTGCTGAGCAACGCACCGAAAAAGCGTTGACCGGTCGACCGGTTGAGGCGGGTGGCTGGAAAGGGCTTGACAGGTCCCCGGGCATCCGTATGATTCCGCGCCTTTTTCGGTTGTTAGCGGGTTTCCCGCCGCCCCCCGGAAGACCGAGGGGGCGGTTTTCGTCGACGGAAGTGAACGATGCCTACGATCTCGCAGCTGATCCGCAAGGGCCGTGAAACCCTCAAGGTCCACAACAAGGCGCCCGCCCTCGAGGAGTCGCCGCAGAAGCGGGGGGTGTGCACGCGCGTGTACACCACTACGCCCAAGAAGCCGAACTCGGCACTGCGCAAGGTGGCGCGCGTGCGCTTGACCAACGGTATCGAAGTCACCAGCTACATTCCTGGTGTTGGCCACAACCTCCAGGAGCACTCGGTGGTCATGATCCGCGGGGGCCGCGTCAAGGACCTCCCCGGCGTGCGCTACCACATCATCCGCGGCACCCTGGACTCGGTCGGTGTTCAGGGCCGCAAGCAGAGCCGCTCCAAGTACGGCGCCAAGCGCCAGGCCTAGTGAGAGGCGCCCTGGGCGCCGCTTGCTCTTGATTGTTCGTCGCGGCGGGCCGGTGTCCCGCCCTTGTGACAGGAAGCCACGATGCCTCGTCGTCGAGAAGTACAGAAGCGCAAGATTCTGCCCGATCCCAAGTACCAGGACCGGCTGGTCACGAAGTTCGTCAACAACCTGATGCGCAAGGGCAAGCGCTCGACCGCCGAGCAGATCGTCTACGGCGCGCTGGAGATCGTCCAGGACAAGGGCAAGGACGAGGCGCTCAAGCTCTTCAAGAAGGCGCTCGAGAACATCAAGCCCGTCCTCGAGGTCAAGAGCCGCCGCGTCGGTGTCGCCACCTACCAGGTCCCCGTCGAGGTCCGCCAGGACCGCCGCGTCGCCTTGGGAATGCGCTGGCTCATCAACTACGCCAAGGACCGCGGCGAGAAGACCATGCGCGAGAAGCTCGCGGGCGAGATCCTCGACGCCGCCAACAATCGTGGCAACGCGGTCAAGAAGCGCGAGGATACGCACAAGATGGCCGAGGCCAACAAGGCCTTTGCCCACTATCGCTGGTAGCAGGGTCGGGCCCCTGGCTCCTAGAGCTGGGGGATTGACGGCAACGCGTAGGACGAGTAGAACGCCGCACGCAGCACGAGAAAAGAAGGGAGCGCCCGTTCGCTCCCGGCAGTTCGTGTTCTTTGACACGAGCTTCGAATCGTCGTCCGGTTGTCGGTCCCGATAGGCGGGGCCGACGTGATTTGTGGGAAGATGCCATGCCTCGACAGCATCCCATCGAGCGCTACCGAAACATCGGCATCATGGCCCACAGCGATGCCGGCAAGACGACGACGACGGAGC
>JACRCT010000890.1 GCA_016218885.1 Deltaproteobacteria bacterium
CAGATCCTGCGCTACCCCTACGGCCTGACCCTCATGGTGGGCCCCACCGGCTCGGGCAAGACCACCTCGCTCTACTCCTGCCTGTCGCGGCTCAACGACGGCTCCACCAAGATCCTCACCGTGGAGGACCCGGTGGAGATCCGCCTGCCCTCCATCCAGCAGGTGCAGGTCAACGAGAAGGCCGAGGTCACCTTCGCCCGCACCGTGCGCGCCTTCCTGCGCCAGGACCCGGACGTCATCCTGGTCGGCGAGATTCGCGACGAGGAGACCTCGCGCGAGGCCTTCCGCGCCGCCAACACCGGCCACATGGTGCTCTCCACCCTGCACGCCAACACCGCGGTCGAGGCCCTGGGCCGTCTGTTCGACCTGGGGATGGACCCCTATCAGGTCTCGGTGACCCTGCTGGGCTCCCTCTCGCAGCGGCTGCTGCGCAAGCTGTGCCCCGCGTGCAAGAAGCGCACGTCGCTCAACCCGGCGCTCATCGACCCGGAGCTGGCCGAGAACGTGTTCGGCTCGGGGCGCGTGCCCACCAAGCCCTTCGAGATCTTCGAGCAGGGCAAGGGCTGTGCCCAGTGCTCGGGCGGAAGCTCGGGCCGCACGGTGGTCGCCGAGGTGCTCTCGCTCGACACCGAGCTGCGCGAGCTGGTCTACGCGCGCGCCTCCAACGACAAGATCGTGCAGACTGCGCGGAAGAAGGGCTTCCGCTCGATGATGGACAACGCCTTGTGGCTGGTGGTCAAGGGCATCGTCTCGCTGCAGGAAGCCGAGGCCACCGTGGGCCCCATGACCAACCAGCCGGCCAAGCCGTAGAAGCACTAGGAGGATCTGTGATGACGAGGACCATCCCCGCCCTGGCCGCTACCGCCGCAGCGCTGCTGCTGCTGGCCGGCTGCAATGCGTTCGTCCCGCCCAAGGTCGCCTGCGACGAGATCTCGCTCGGCGGCGAGTGGAAGCTCAAGGCCGAGCGTCCAGGCGTGGGCTGCGCTTACCCCGAGGTGCTGGTCTACCAGGTCGTCCACGCCCCCCGCGTCGACACCACCTGGGCCGAGGACAACGGCAGCCCCGGCGACATCAGCCTCGTCAGCGTGCCGGTGAAGGTCACCGCGGGCTCGGGCTCGATCCTGCTGTGCGACGGCGTGGGCTGCGACCCCACGTTGCCCAGCATCGACTCCAAGATCGACACCCGGGGTGGGCTCAGCTACCAGCTGGCCCTGAACCTGGAGCGCAGCTTCGGGGTGCTGCCTGGGCCGGGCGGAAGCGCCTCCTTCTCCGGAGTGGCCGCCGCCGAGGTCTATGGCCCCGGCAACTCGTGCTACGTGTCGATCGACGTGACGATCGCCTGCGAAGAGGCGACCGAGTAGCCGGTCAGCGCCGAACAATGCTCTACGTCTACCAAGCCATCGGGAAGTCGGGCCGCTACGTCAAGGGCAGCGCGGCCGCCGCGTCCATCTCCATGCTGCGCGCCGACCTGGCGCGCAGCGGGCTGGCCCTGGTGGACGCCCGCCTGGACTTCGCCGGCGCGATCCTGGCGGCGCTCAAGCCCCGCAGCCTGCCCCGCGGCGTGCTCATCGACATGTTCGGCTACCTGCGCGGGCTGTTGGGCATGGGCATCGACATGATGACCGCCTGGAGCTCGGTGGGCGAGGCCATCCCCAACCGGCTGGCCAAGGAGACGGTCTCGCTGGTGATGCACTCCATCCAGCAGGGCCACACCCTCACCGACGCCATGGAGAGGGCCAAGGTCTTCCCGCTCTTGGTGCTGGGCAACGTGCGCGCCGGCGAGCAGTCGGGGACCCTGGAGAAGGTCTTCGAGGCCCTGGAGATCCACTATCGCGAGGAGCAGGCGCTGTCGCAGCAGGTGTGGAAGGCGACGCTCTACCCGCTGATCTCGGTGGTGATCCTCTTCTTCATCGGCGTGGGCCTGCTGGCGGGCGTGGTGCCCCAGCTCAAGGAGATCTTCCCGGCCAACCCGCCGCTGCCCACCAAGATCCTGCTCTTCCTCTCCGATGGCGTGGTCGACTTCTGGTGGACCGTGCCGGGGCTCATCGGCGGAGCGGTGTTCGCCTGGTGGCGGCTGCCCGTCAACTTCAAGACCCGGGTCTGGGAGGTCTTCTACCGGGTCCCGCTGGTGGGGCCGGTGCTCAAGAACGTGGCGCTGTGCAACGTCTTCCAGAACCTGTCGCTGATGCTCAGCGCGGGCGTCTCGTTGACCATGGCGCTGGACACGGTCATCGGCACGGTGACCTCGCGCGCCATCCGCACCCGGCTGGAGTCGGTGCTGGGGTCCATCCAGCGCGGCGGCACCTTCTCCGACGGCTTTTGCGACCCGTTCTTCCCCTCGGTGACCGCGGGCGTGCTCAAGCAGGGCGAGATGATGGGCTCGCTCGACTCCTACCTGCGCCGGCTCTCGAACTTCCTGCGAGACCGCGCCCAAGCGCGCCTGCACACCCTGGCCACCCTGATCGAGCCGCTGCTGCTGCTGGTCGGCGGCGGGATGCTGCTGCGCTTGGCGGTGGGCATCTTCCTGCCCATCTACGGTCAGATGCGCAATATCGGTCGCTGAGCCGCGGACCTTCCCGCTCCTGAAAAGTCGTGGCCGGCCAGGCCGCTCCCCCCTTCGGCCTGGCCGGCCAG
>JACRCT010000891.1 GCA_016218885.1 Deltaproteobacteria bacterium
CGGCCTCGGTCACGACCCAGACGTCGAGCGTGGCGTCGAAGTCGACGTCGCCGACCGCCGCCGCGATGAGGGCCTCGTCCGCCGGGAGGTCCTCGGGCAGCTCGCGTCCGGGTCGGTCGCTGGGCGAGAGCACGTCGTCGCCGATGAAATAGGAATAGCGCCGGTCGGGGCCGAGGGTGGCCTTCAGCTCGGCGAAGGTCGAGACCGGAGGCGTGGAAGGTTCGCCGCGCTCGGCTTGCCAGGCGGCGAGGATGAGGGAGAGGCTCTCGCGGGCCTCGGCCTGCCGGGTGCGGGCGAGGTGCCGGCTCAGGGCCGGAGCGCCGAGGATGGCGGAGGCCTCGAGCACGACCCATAGGGACCCGATGACCATGGCGGCGATCGCCAGCCCCCGACCCCGCAGGGCGTTTGGGCGACGGTCAATCTCGCGCAACGCCAGTATCCCGACGACGACTCCCGCCACGTTGACGCAGATGGGCACCAGCGAGAGCAGGAGCGCGGCCACCGCTGTCGGGGAGACGGTGGGCTGCTCGGCCGGACTCCCAGACGGCCCTCCGTCAGGCCCCTTCAGTGCGACTAATGAAGCTTGTGCCGAACACGGCAGGTCGCTCGATGCTGCTCCACGTGGAGCAGCATCCGGCAGCCGCTCACCCGCGGTCTCGCTCCCCGACAGTGCAGAGGCGACCGGAGGCGACGCTCCGCTCCCGAGAGGCGTCGCGGTCGACTCGGCGGAGAGCCCGAGGGGTGCGCCACAGCGGCTGCAGAACGAATGACCCGTGCGGAAAGGGTGTCCGCACGATGGGCACTGCGCCATGAGCACCTCTCCAGAGGACGAACGGGCGAAGCTGGATGCTAACCCACCCGCCGGCGATCGCTCAGGGGGTGATCTTGATGACCAGGACCGTGGTCGCGGAGGGGGTTGCACCGGAGAGAGCCACCGCCTTGAGGACGGTGTCTCCCGCCGTCGTGATGTCGAAGGGGGCGCTGTAGAGGCTCGAGCTCGCCGTCGGCTCGGTGCCGTCGAGCGTGTAGCGAATCTGGTGGCTCGCCGACGCCGCCAGGAGAGTAAGCGTCGCCCGGGTCTTGTAGTGGTAGGTGGCGGAGGCGACCAGGGTGCCGGCGAGCGCCGCGACGGGGATGGGCACCGCGGGGTCGGCCAGCAGCTGGAACCGGCCGCGCGCATAGGAGATGGCGTCGCCGCGCCGCCCGTCGGCGCTGAGCACCGCCAGGCCCACCTGTATGGTCCCGGGCAGGCTCACCGGCGCGGTCCACAGCTGCTCCCAGACCAGGGCGTCCGAGGACCCGAACGTGGCGAGCTGGCCGCCGCGGCGCACCGCCTTCAGGTAGACCGGCTGGGTCGCGAAGAGCGGGTCGGTGCCCTTCCCTGCATACGAGAGGTCCAGGGCTGCGCGAATCCGCCCGCCCGGCAACAGGGGGGTGGTCGACCGCTTGTTGCCCTGGACGAAGGCGAAGGCGCCGCGCGCGGCACCCCCCAGGTCCTCGCGGATCATCACGCCGCCCTTGGCCGTGCTGTTGCTGGTCGAGCCGTCCACCGAGAAGTCCAGCACCTGGGCCGTCAGCTCCACGTCGCCCGAGGCGGGATGGAAGAGCATCCGGCCGGCATCCTGGGCGCCGAGGTCGGGGCCGTTGCCCACGAGCTCGAACACGTCGCCCCCGGAAGAGCTCACGCTTCCCGAGGCCTCGGGCAGACCGTAGACGGTGCTCTGCCAGGGTGCGGGGAGTGCCCCGTCGCTGGGGGTCACGGCGATGCGCGCGAGCAGACCCGCGTAGCCGCCGGTGCCGTCGGAGCAGACCAGGTGCAGCGGGTAGACGAGCCCGGGGTCGGCCGCGGGGGCGGTGAAGGTGAAGCGGGTGCCGGAGAGGGTCCCTGCCTCGCCGAGCCAGCGGTAGAAGCGAACCGGGAAGTTCTCGGGGTCGGTGCAGCTCAGGTCGATGGTGGTGGTGGCGCCGGGAAGCACGTTCACCCAGTCCGAAGCGAGGCTGGTGCCGAACAGGGGCCGCAGGTTGCGGTGGACCTCGGTCAGCGGGTTGGGATTGGACGGGGTGACGTAGGGCGGCGTCTCGGCCTGTCCGGCGGCTGCCCAGTAGAAGTTGACGAAGGCCGGGTTGCTCACCTGCGACCCGGCGCGGGCGAAGAGCGCCACAGGGATCCGGCCCTTGGGCAGGGTCGGGTCGTGCTGCACGCGGATGAGCCAGATCGAGCCTCCCGCGGGCGTGACCGTCACGTTGCTCAGGCCGGGGTAGATCGGGTGCCACTCGAAGGTGAGCGGCCGGCCCTGCAGGTCATAGGAGGTGCCGGCGTCGACGCGCAGGGTGATGGTCTCGTCGGCGTTGCCCCAGACGCGGATCATCGTCTTGTTGGTCGAGCGCACGCGCGAGTCGGTGGGGGCGTCGTTGACCAGCGTCGCGCCGCCCTTCTCCACCGTCACCCCAAGCAGATTGAGGACCGCCACTGGCGGCGCCTCGGTCATGGCCTGGGCATTCTGGATCATGGAGTACAGGTGCTGGGGCTCGTCGTACTGGTGGTACACGAGGTTGCGGGGGACGAACTCCTGCGAGGTGCTCCAGCCGTAGGAGAAGTAGGCGGGCCGGTGCCGAAGCTCGTGGGCGATGCCCACCGGCGTCCCGTCGGCCTCGGCGTAGGGCAGCGACTGCCGGAAGAGGCTCAGCAGCGTGATGGCGTAGGCCCCGTTTCGCTTGAGCAGGTCCTTGGTGGCGCGGGGCATGTAGCCGCCGGCGATGAGCATCTTGAGCAGCCCTCCCAGCTCGCTTCCCGAACGGCCCACCGACTCGAAGGAGTGGGCGTACAGGGCGTCGTAGGAGTCCACCGCCCGGTCGGCGATGGTCTCGGCATAGGAGAGGTAGGCGGGGGTCCCGCGCACCGTGTTGACGAAGGAGAAGTAGCGCTCGGTGTAGTCGATGTTCCACCTGCTGCACACCAGTTGGTGGCCGTGGTTGGAGTAGGACTCGCTCGTGAAGTTGACCCCCAGGCGCAGGATGTCTGCCGGCTGGCAGGTGCCGAACGGGACTCGGATGTACTGGCCGTTGAGATCGATGGAGTTGCCCCAGTTGTTGCTCCAGCTGTTCCCCAGGGCGGTGTGCGCGCCGTCGCGGGTCGCATAGGCGTCGTCCCAGTACCCGGCGACCGAGGGCGGGTTGGCCGGGTCGTAGTTGAGGAGCGCCAGGAACCGATAGGGATAGGTGTTGACGGCCAGGTCCGGGAACTTGCGCGAAGCGAGCGCGGTCGGCGCGAAGTCTCCCTCCTTCATCACGGAGTCGTTGAGGTTGTAGCCGGTGTAGTGGACCGCGGTGGGGTCCACCGTCCAGAGCCTCCAGGTGGGCGTGGTGTAGAAGGGGTTCAGGATTGCCGAGCCGGCGTCGGGGGCCATGGGGGCGGCCGCGTCGATACCCGCGGCCGCTGCATCGAGACCGGGGGCGGCTGCATCGAGACCGGGGGCCGCTGCATCGCGACCCGGGGCGGCGGCATCGAGACCGGGGGCGGCGGCCTC
>JACRCT010000892.1 GCA_016218885.1 Deltaproteobacteria bacterium
CGGCCAGGCCGATAGGTCCGGACCGCCACCCGGTCCAGCACGATCTCCGGCGAGCGCTCCCCCTCAGGCACGAGCTCCTCGCCGCATCCGGCGGCGCCAGAACCTACCGCAAGGACCACGCCAACCCCCGCAAGGGTGCGCCAGCCAAGCCCTTTTCTGTGCGCCAGGAGAGCCATCGAGCCTAGACGGTAGCACCGAGGTCCCGGGCCGTAAAGCGCCCGAGGCATGCTCTTTGCTAACCGCCGCTCGGGCGGGTCTTCCAGCGGCGGTGCATCCATACCCAGTCGCGCGGGAACCGCCGGATCTCCCCCTCGATCTCCCGGGTCATCGCCGCGGTCAGCGCCAGCGAGTCGGCCTCCCTGTCGCCGGTCGGCTCGAAGCTGATCGTTCGCACGGCGATCCGGTGGCCGCCCTCCGGCCTCCGATGGATGAAAACCGCCACCACGCCGGCGCCCATCCGCAGGGCGAGATCGGCGGCGGCCCGGGGGGTAAAAGCCAGCTCTCCGAAGAACGGGACGAAGTGACCCTGGACTCTCGTGTCCTGGTCAATGAGCAGCGCCAGGATGGCGTTAGCCCTGAACGTCCGCAGGAGCTGCCGCGCCCCACCCTCGGCGGCCCGCCAGATCGTCCGCCCGGGCCCACGCAGGCGATCGATCCAGGCCGTCAGTCGTGGATCGGGATTCTCCTTCCCCACCGCATAGGCGTCGAAGCCGCCGCGGACGAAGCGGCGGAAGAGGAGCTCCCAGCTCCCGATGTGCCCGGTGATCGCCACCGCGCCTTGCCCTTTGAGCACGGAGCGCAGGGTAGCCTCGTCACCGGGCGAGAGCTCCACGTAGGAGGAGAGCAGGGGATCGATTCGCCCGAGCTGAGACAGCTCGGCCGCCGACTCGCCCAGCGATCGAAAACACTCCCGGGCGATCACCCGGCGCTCGCCCGCCGGGAGCTCCGGAAGAGCCCTCGCGAGGTGCTCGAGGCTGCGCCTTCGCTCCCCGGCCGCCAGGAGGAAGGCCGCGTCGCCAGCCAGCCGCCCCAGCGCCAGCGCGGCGCGGAGAGGAAAGCACGCGAGCAGCGCCCCGGCCACGCGCAGGGCGAGATAGCGCATGGCCCGGCGGAGCCGCTTGCGGAGGGGGATCCTGGCCATGGGTCAGCGCGGCCCGGGCCGGCGAGATCCTCGCCAGAGCCCCTTGGCGCGGAGGATGAGCTCGCAGACCTCGCGGACGGCGCCGTGTCCGCCAGGCGCCCGGCAGCGATGGTCCACGGCACGGCGAACCTCGGCCACGGCGTCCGCAGGGCAGGCGGAGAGACCGACACGGCGCAGCACCGGCAGGTCATTGACGTCGTCGCCCACGTAGGCCACGTCCGCGTCCTCCAGACCGGCGGCGGCGAGCAGCTCCTCGAAGCCGGCCGCCTTGTCGGCTCGCCCCTGTAGCACGTGCGCGAACCCGAGGTCCCGAGCGCGTTCGGCCACGATGGGAGAGGACCGGGCGGTGAGGATCGCCGCCGGGAGCCCTGCCTCGCGGCAGAGCACGATCCCAAGGCCATCCTTGACGTCGAAGCGCTTCAGGGCCTCGCCGGCGGGACCGTAGTACAGCCCGCCGTCGGTGAGCACGCCGTCGACGTCGAGTGCCAGGAGCTTCACGCGGCGGGCCTTGGTTGGTATTGAGCTAGGCATTCTTCGGAACCGCCGCCGTTGAACGCCCTGGATCTCTGGTCAAAGCACGCCGAGCGGCTACCACCCTCACCCCGGCCTTGCGAGTCTTCCCTGCCACGAGCCGGACTTCCGCCCCCAGCGCACGGGCGAGCACCGAGATGGTGCCCAGCGTCGGATTCGCGTTCGCCGCTTCGATGCGACTGATCTCGCTCTGCTGGATGCCGGTCCGGGCCGAGAGCTGCCGCTGCGACAACCCGCGCGCCTTCCGTAGCGCGAGGAGCTCGCCTGCCAGCCGGAAGTGAGCGTCTAAGGCAGAGAGCTCCGCTACGGCCTTGGGCCCCTCCCGCCGCGCTTCGGCCTCTATCTCACGCATGAACTCCTGAAACTTGCGACTCATCCGAGTCTCCTTGGCTCCTCGAATCAATATGGGCTTTAACCCATCACGCGTCAACTCGCCCCAGGCCGCTGGCGCCCCTGCCAGTCCCTAAGGCGCTTCCGCGCGAGCGCTATCTCCGATTCCTGCCGCCGCGGAGAGGGGTCGTCGCCCTTGTCATAGCCGCCGACGAGGAGGATCAGCTTCCTTCCGTGCGCGTGGCAGAAGACTCGCAGGAGCATCTTGGCTTCGGCGGGATCGCTGACGTTCTTGCCTCCTCCGCCCGGAAGATCCACGCCACGCAACCTGAACTCGAACAATCCCTTGCCGAGATGCCGACCGAACTCGGTGCCGCAGACCCCGACCCCGAGCACCTGCAGCACGCGCCGCATCGCCATGCCGAGCGCCCGGCGCTTCCTGGGCGAAAGCCCGTCGCGCAGCCACCGGAGAACCGGCGCATCCCCGAGCGCGTCCTCGTAGAACTCGATGTCGTACTTGGTCACGGGCAGATCTCAGCACGAGGCACCGTCGGCCGCCACCTTGGCGCTTGCTCCCCCGACCTGGCTCCTTCGACGCGTGGACTGCTACGCTGGCGGCCTGTGTCTGCCGCCCACCTCGTCCGGCTCGCGCTCGCCCTGGCGGCACTGGTCCTCACCATCGGACCCGCCCGTGCCGATGAGGCGATCGCCCTGAGGATAGAGGGCAAGCCGAGCGGCCAGCTCGAGGCGGACCTCCGTGACGCCCTCGCTCGCTCCGGAGAGCACGTCCTCGAGCCGGAGGACTTCCGCCAGGCACTCAGGGAGGCGGGGCTTCGCCAGGGCCTCGACCGGGCCTTCGCGAGCCAGGCCTCGCGGGACAAGCTCGTGGCAGTCGCGAGCCACGCCGCGGAGGCGATCGGGGCGCGAATCGCCGTCCTCGGCCGGGTCTGGCGACACGCGGGAGCGCGACGGGTACAGCTGCTGGTACTCGACGTCCCTGCCGGTGGACGCGCCGCAGAGCTGGTGTTCGAGCTAGACCGGGCAGGCGCCGCAAGCACCCGACCTGACGCCGTGGCGCGCCTGCGCCATGAGCTGGAGCCGGTGCTCGACAGGCTGGCGCCGCGACCACCCCCGCCGCGCGCCGGTCCAGCCCGTGCTGGCGCGCTCACCCTCGATGCA
>JACRCT010000893.1 GCA_016218885.1 Deltaproteobacteria bacterium
GCTGCTCACTGCCATGGCCCGCGCCGGCCGCACCGTGCTCATGGTGACGCATGAGCGCGACGTCTCCGCCTACGTCGACCGGGTCATCACGCTGGCCGACGGCCGGGTCGCCGGGCAGGTGGCCGGGACGCGCCGCGACGCGAGCGGGGGCGCCCATGCGTAGCCCGCGTTGGCTCAAGCTGCTGCGCGACATGAAGGCCGGCTGGGGCCGCTCGCTGCTGATGGTCGCGGCCGTCTCGGTGAGCCTGGTGGCGGTCGGCGCCGTCCTGGGCGCGTACTCGATCCTCTCGCGCGAGATCTCCGCCAGCTACCTCGGCACCCGGCCGGCCTCGGCGACGCTGGAGATGGCCGCGCCCCAGGGGATCGACGCCGCGCTCCTCGCCGAGGTCCGAGCGCACCCGCTGGTCGCCGAAGCGGAGGCGCGCGAGGTCATCGTCGCGCGGGCCAAGGTCGGCGAGGACTGGCGGCGGACGCTGCTGTTCGTCGTCGACGACTTCTCGGACCTGCGGCTCAACCGCTTCGACCCCGAGACGGGCGCCTGGCCTCCTCCCCTGGGGACAATGCTCATCGAGCGAAGCTCGGTGGAGATGGTCGGCGCCGAGACGGGCGGCCGGGTCCGGCTCAAGTCTCCGCATGGCGAGGTGCAGGAGGTCCCGGTCTCCGGCCTGGTCCATGACTCAGGGCTCGCCCCGGCCTGGCAGGAGAGGTCCGGGTATGGATACGTCACGCGCGCCACCGTCCAGCAGCTCGGGGAGTCGCCCGCGCTGCACGAGCTGCGCGTCGAGCTCCGCGACACGCCGCCCGAGTCGCGGCTCATCGAGGAGCGCGCGGCCACGCTCGCGAGGTGGCTGACCGAGCGCGGGCACCCCGTGCACGAGATCCGCGTGCCGCCGCCCGCGCAGCATCCCCACCAGCGCCAGATGACGACCATCCTGGCCATGCTCTTCGGCTTCAGCGTGATGGCCCTGGTGCTGAGCGCCGTGCTGGTGGCGACCTCTCTGGCCGCGATGCTCGCGCGGCAGGTCCGGGAGATCGGCGTGATGAAGGTGCTGGGAGCACGCTCGGGCCAGCTCGCCGGGCTCTACGCGGCGTTCGTCGGCGCGCTCGGCGCGGTGTCGGTCCTGCTGGCGGTGCCGCTCTCGGTGGTGGGCGCACGCGTCTTCAGCGGCGTCATCGCCAGGATGCTGAACTTCGATCTCGCGAGCACGGCCATCCCCGGGTGGGTCTTCGCCGTCCAGGCACTCTCCGGCATCCTCGTGCCGCTGGCCGTGGCGTCCGTGCCCATCGGAAGGGCGAGCCGCACGACCATCCGCCAGGCCCTGGACGACCACGGCGTGAGCGGCGACCGGCCTCGCGAGTGGCCCTCGGCCCTGCCCATGCCTCTGCGAAGCGCGTTGCGCAGGCCCGCGAGGCTGGCGCTGACCCTGGGGCTGCTCTCCGTGGGCGGCGCGATGTTCATGACGGCGATCAACGTCAAGCGCGGCTGGGAGGCCAACGTCGCCAAGCTCTATGAGACGCGCAGCTACGACGTCGAGATCCAGCTCCAGGCGCCGCAGCCCCTTGCGCTCGCCGAGAGGCTTCGCCAGCTCGAGCTCGTGAGGACCATCGAGCCCTGGGGAGTCAGCCCGGCGGCCTTCGCACGGCCGGGACAGATCGACGTCGTGCGCACCTACCCCGACCGCGGCCACGGGAGCCTCTGGGTCATGGGACCGCCGCCCGAAACCCGGCTCGTCGCGCTCCCGCTCAAGGCCGGCCGGTGGCTCTCACCAGGAGACCACGACGCGGTGGTGCTCAACCACGCCGCGCTGGCGCAGTCGCCGCAGCTGAAGGTGGGCGACCCGGTGAGCCTGTCGCTGGAGGGCCTGCCCACCACCTGGAAGATCGTCGGCATCGTCGAGGAGATCGGATCGCCAGGGATCGCCTACGTGACCGACGAGGCGTTCGCGCGGGTGACCGGGACGAGCGGGAAGGCGCGGATGCTGCGCATCGCCACCGCGGCCGAGTCTCCAGAGGAGCGGACCGCCAGCATTCGGGCTCTCGAGGACCGCCTCGCGTTGGAGCACGTCGCGGTCGAGTCCGCCATCCCGCTGGCCGAGCTGCGCACCGCCGTCGGGGATCACATCCTCATCCTCGTCCGCGCGCTCGTCGCCATGGCGCTCATCCTGGCGATCGTCGGGACGCTGGGGCTGGGCTCGACCATGTCGGTCAACGTCGTCGAGCGCACCCGCGAGATCGCCGTCATGAAGACGCTCGGCGCGACGCCGGGCCGCGTCACGCGGATGCTGGTCGCCGAAGGAACGATGGTGGGCGCCGTGAGCTGGCTCCTCGCGCTGGCCCTGGCGGTCCCGCTGAGCCGCTTCGTCGACACGCTCATCGGAAACCTCGGCTTTCTCGCACCCTTGCCTCTGGTCCTCTCGCGCGGCGCCATCGGAGCCTGGCTCGGCCTCGTCGTGGTGGTCTCCTTTGGCGCGACCCTTCTCCCCGCCTGGAAGGCGGCCGGCCGGGTGGTCCGCGAGGGACTTGCCCAGCCCTAACCCGGCCGAGCCGGAACCAACGAGGGTGTCGGCGGAGGCTGCAGTGGTCGTACCGGGCAACGGTCCCCTGGCTCTGCGGCCGGTTACCGCTGGATCCAGGGGCTCGTCTGCGCTGAACCGAGGTATGGAATCACCAGGCGGGTGGGGGCTCGAGTCACCTCAGTAAGAGCGCTCAGGCCATTCGAACTGCGAGTTCCCCAGAACGCCTTGGGCAGCGTGCCTAACGAGAGCGCCAGCGTCCGTGCTGGCGCCGGGGGCCAGTGCCCTCGGAGCGCGGTCCATTCCGATCCGAAGCTCCACCTTCCCTGCGGCTGAACACGGGGGCGGCTTGGAGCGCGGAGGGTCCGAAGAGAGGGTCAGTCGTCCGGGTTGAGAGGGTCCGCGACGTAGCCGGGCGACGGGTCGAACAACACCCGTTACGGTCGGCCGCCTGCCTTGGCCAAGCACGCGCCGGCCGAAGCGGGCTGTAGAGCTGCACGAATGTTGCTGAAGCACACGCAGACACGCTCGCCCACGACCACGCCCGCCAACGCGCAGTGCTCTTCGGGGGACAGACCTTCCGCGCCCTCTCCTCCGAGCCCTTCGGTCGGCCCAGCGCCGACGGCGAAACCTACGAGTGGGACAGCCAGGGATGGGTGTTGCGCGTCCCCGAGGGCAGCGTCGGCCCCTTGCCGCTCACGGGACACGCCATGGCCCATGGCGCGCGCGGCGACGTCCTCCTCTTCGGAGGAGGAAGCTGGCGGGGCTCGGGTGACCCCGCGCTCAATGGTGGCATCCATTGCACCGGCGCACTCGCAGCGAAAGCAGGGCGATGACCAGGCCAAGTAATCCGGTTCCCTCGACGCCCGCGCTGCAGCCGCAGCCGCTGCGAACGATCTCCAGCGGCATCTCCGGAGCGGCGGCGTCGGAGACCAGAGCGGCATCGGAAGGCCCAGGGCCAATCTCGACGTCGGGTCCGCTCGAGGCATCGATGGCCTTGGCGTCCACCGCTTCCCCAGAGTCCATCGCGGTCATTGCGTCTTCAGCCGAGGCGGCATCGTCCGAGCTGGCCGCGTCCGCGGCGGACGCTGCATCCAGCGCCTCGACGCTCGCATCGGCCGCGGTGGCGGCGTCCGGACCGGCGGTGGCGGCGTCCGCACCGGCGGTGGCGGCGTCCAGACCAGGAGCGGCGGCATCCGGACCAGCGGAGGCGGCGTCACGACCCGCGCTGGCAGCATCGGGGGGCATGCCGGCGTCGACTGGCAGTGGCAGGACCTGAACGGTGACCGTCCCAGCGTTGCTGCTCACCCTCGAGTCGTTGACGCGGAAGGTGAAGGCGTCCGTACCCGCGAAGCCCGCGGCAGGGGAATAGGTGAGGTTCGGCGCGGAGCCCGAAAGAGCGCCGTGCGCCGGTGAGTTGACTGCCCAGGTCAAGACGTCGCCGTCAGGGTCATTGCCGCGAAGGGTCAGGGCCAGCGACCGCCCCTGGTCGGTCGTGACCCATTGGGATTCGGCGACGGGGGCATGGTTGGCCTCGGTGACGGCGATCGTCCAGGCGTGGCGTATGGACTGGCCGCTGCCATCGGAGACCGTCACGGACAGACTGAGCGCTCCGACGGCCGTCGGGATGAGGTCATGGTCCGCCGAGTTGCCGCCGACGCTTGCGCCGTTCAGTTGCCAGGAATAGCTCAACGTCCCGGCGCTCGCGGTGGCGACTACCGCGAAGCGCTGCGATTGTCCGACGACCATGGTGAAGGGCGTCTCCGGCGAGATGCTCACGAAGGAGGGGCCGTAAGCTTGTGGGGCCCAGAGCTGGTACCGCACGATCTCGAAGGCGAAGCCGGCCGTGACCAGAGACACCAGGTTCGAGGTCACGTCCTGGTTCTTGGCCTCGAAGAAGAAGCTGCCCAGGAGTGCATCGAGAAAGCCCGCGTACCGGGTCTTTCCGGGGTTCTCGGGATCGCCCGTCACGTAGACGCGTAGCCGGCCCTTCTCGGTGACGGGGTTGGCCAGGTACTGGCCGATGGTGATGTTCTGGTTCGCCACCGGGTTGCGGTACAGCATCGGCGTGCTGCCGTTGTAGGTCCATCCCATCCAGTTGCCGAAGGCCGCGAAGGAGTCCCCGTTGGTGATCCAGTCCTTCTTGAATTCGGCCTCGAAGTACAAGCCATTCGGGAAGGTCTCGACGCTTTCCAGTGCGAAGGGGTTCTGGGTGGCGGTGGTCACGAGGGAGCCGTTCCTGATGGCGACACTGCCATTGGCCGGATTCGCCAGCCTCCAGACACTGGTATCGAGCGAGGTCGTCCAGCCGTTGTCGATATGTAGGGGCCAGGAGTGGCGGGCGTGGACCTGTACCGTGGCGGAATGCGATCCGAACGGACCGGTCACGGTGAGCTTTGCCCGATAGAATCCGGGGCTGGCGTAGCCGTGAACCGGATGGGCCTCGGTAGAGGTGCCTCCATCGCCGAAATCCCATCGATAGGTGAGCGCGTTGCCGTTCTTGTCCCGTGAACCGGCTGAGGAGAAGGTGACCTGGAGCGGGGCCGGACCAAAAGCCGGTGTGGCGGTCGTCTTCGCCAACGTGGAACTGACGGTGACGGTCGCTTGGGCGCTGTTGTAGCCCGTCGTGCCGTCCGCGGAGATCACCGCCATGGGATAGGTGCCGTCCGGGCTGGTGGCGGGGCTGGCCCAGCTGAGCGTTCCTCCGGTCAGGGTGCCCACCTCGCCGCTGCGGCGGTAGAGGGCAGTCGGGAAGCCGTCCGGGTCGCTCGAAGAAATCGTGTAGGTCACCGTCTCGCCGGGGAGGATCGTCCGGTCCTCGAGTCCGGAGAGCGTGGGGCGGCTGTTGTTCGCTCCCGTGTCCCGGTAGACGTTCACCGCCGCCGGGTTGCTGTCATAGACGCCGTTGTTGGCGACGAGCAGGATCGTGGTTCGGCCCTTGGGCAATGCGGCATCCCACGGGACGGTGATCAGGTAGGTCGAGGCGTCTTCCTGGACGATGGTGGTGGCGGGGTTTCCGTAGAGGAGCTTCCAGCGGAAGGTGAGCGGCAGCCCCTGCAGGTCATAGCTCTCGGCAGTGGAGACGCGGATCTGCACGCTCTGGCCCGCCGGCTGCTGGATCAACGCGGTGGTCTTGTAGAAGTAGGTCTCGGTGCCTCCGCTGACGCTTCGTTTGGAGAGAATCGCCATGGGCGGGGCGACGGTCATCCCCTTGGCCATCGTGACCATGTTCCTCAGGTGCGCCGTGTCGTCATAGAGGTGGAAAGGCCGGTTCAGGAGATAGGCCACCGTGTCTCCGCTGGAGGCGTAAGCGACGCGGTGGCGCAGTTCGTTGTCGTAGGGAACCTCGAAAGGCAGCGCCGCCTTCCAGAGGTAGAGCAAGGCCGCGATGTAGGCCCCATTGCGCTTGAGCTCCTGCTTGGTGGCGATCGGCAGGAAGCCGCCGGCGATCAGCATCTTGGTCAGGGCCCTGACCTCAGAGCTCGATTGACCACACGAGTTGTAGTAGCAGGGGGCCAGGGCCTTGTAGGTGTCGAACATCGTGGTGAGCCGGTTGTCGATGTAGGAATCGGTCGTCGCCGGCCCGGCGCGCAGGCAGTTGGCGAAGTACCAGTTCTTCTCGATCCCGCCGACCGCGTAGTCCCCGAGGCCCGCCTGGTTGGCGATGTTCGAGCCCATCATGGTGGTCGACTGGCTGGTGAAGTTGATCCCGAAGGTCTTGATGCCCGGGTCCTGGTTGACGATGTCGTAGCCGGTCATGAAGGCCCTGGCGAGGTTGACCGAATTGCCGTCGGCGCCGCTCCAGGTGCTGGGCATCCAGCTGTGCGGGGTAGGCGAGCCGGAGTTCTGGTCGACACTGAAGTAGACGTCATCCCAGTAGCCGGCGTACTTGCGGCCCGCATAGTCGGCCGTGCGCACCACCAGGAACTTCTCGGGATGAAGGGGGTCGATGTCGTCGGGATAGCGCCGATCCGCCGTGGCCGGAGGGGTGAGCGTCACGGCCCCCGAGGTCACCGGAGCCTGGTCCTGGTACCAGAGCTTCCAGGCCGGGGCGGAGTAGTACGGGTTCTTGATCGGCTGCGCCTTGGCCGCCGGCGGAACCATGGTCCCAGCGAGGAGAGATACGGCGAGTGCGATGGGGAGCCGCAGGCTCATGAGGTCCTCGAACCGGGCGCGTCTCGACCTCGTCGTTCATCTCCTCGGCGAGTATTCGGTGAGGACACTCTCGACTTCCAACGGCCTGCCCATTCCGAGCGCCTATTCGCCCACGGGCTGAGCAGCGCCTTGCAGCTTGAGGCTTAGCTTGCCGCGAGAGTCGACGGTTGACTTGAACAACACCTCCGCCTGAAAGCCCTCGCCTCTCGGGATCTCTCCGACCAGCGTGCACCGGACGAGACCGTTGTCGCTGACCTTCACGTTCGTAAGGGAGACCGCGTAGTCGTCGGTCGAGAGGTGCTGCTGGCCGAGCTCCTTCGTCGCCATGCGCGCAGCTGCAAGCAGGTCCGCAGGGCCAGCAATCTTTCCATTGCTGTCGAGGGAGTAGACCGACCCAACGCCGGTTTCCCACTTCGAGTTGTTGAGCTGGACGAGGTACTTGGAATTCGAGGACCAAGTCACGTCGTTGGAATTGTGGTTGTAGCTCTTGCGATCTCCGGGGTGCGTTCCTGGAGTCTCCGCGACGGCAACGTTGCGACGGCAGTCGACGATGAAGTTGTGCAGTTCCGCGGCGCCGAGGTCCGTGCCGAACGATCCGTCCTGCTGACGAAAACTGCCAAAGTCGACATTGGGGCTGGCGAAACCCCACCCGATGGCATAGCGCCCATCAGGCGACCGGGAACCTTCGATCAAACGGAAAGACGCAGGCTTTTCCTCGGCCTTCGTGGCCCGTACGTCGCGGCTCGCTGCCATCGCGATAGGTCGCCGGGAACCCTCGATTCTGGTCATCGCCTTCTCCTTCTGATTGAGGTACGGAAGAAACATAGGAGGCGACTTCGGGCGCAGTCAACGCTCGTTGAACCTCAATCCTCGTCGCCACGTCGTCGTCCCCTATCGCGTGCTCGCTTGTTGCCTCGACTCCGCTGCGGAATTGGTGGAGCGAGGCTCTTCCATCCGCTGCCGAAGCCGACCGACGCCGACGGGCTCGCCGTCGCTCGCCGGTCCCGACCCGCTACAGGCCGCCCGGCTGATCACCGGGCCACGCAAGGAGATCACCCTCGCCATCACACCCCAGGGCACCAACGGCTCTGCAAGCGCCCGCGTCGAGGTCGACTACGTGGATCTGAAGGTGGCTCACCGCCTTCCCTTGCGGGCACCGGCCGGCGGGTGTGGCGGAGAGCGTTCGCGCCCTAGAGCACCCGCGCCGCCCTCTCCACGGCGCCGGCGTGCGTCACCGGCGCCGCAGGAGTGGACTCACTGGCAATCGGAGCTGAGCTGCTGGGGGGCTGCACCGGGCTCGAGGACCCAGAGGTCCAGCGAGTCGGGGCTGTCGTTGAGATCTCCGAAGGCGCAGATGGGAGCCGGCGTGGGGTCGGGCTGGCGGACCGGAGGGCTGCGGCGGGCGCCCTTGCGTCCGGCGGCCGGGGCCGGAGGGGGGGGCAGGGAAGGACGTGGGCAGGGATTGGGGATGGCCCCGACGCGAGCGCAGCCCGCGTGCGAGCAGGGGATGCACTGGTCGCCGAAGCAGTAGTTGTAGCGGCTGTTGGCCGGCGGCTCCCAGCCCAGCGCCTCGAGGCCCGAGGGCCAGCGCCCGGTCTGGGCGTAGGCCGACATTGCCGCCACGTGCAGCGCCTGCAGGGCGGTCTGCGCCTCGCCCTGCTTCGCCCGGCATTGGTACTTGATGAAGTTGGGGACGGCGATGGCCGCCAAGACGCCCACGGTCGCGATGGTCACGGTGCCGCCCGAGCCCGACAAGGAGGCGACGGTCCGCTTGAGAGTGCTCTCAGGGATGGTGAAGCGCAGCGCCATGCCGCGCTCGAGGTGCTCGATCTGCAGGGACTCGCGGATCTGCGTGACGTCCCCATGACGATCGGTGATCGACTCCGGGGTGGTCTTGGCCAGCGCGGCCTTGAGGCCGGCGGGGGCGAGCGCATCGCCGGCCATCCTGGCGTTGGTCTCCTGGAGGGCGCGCTCGAGCAGCTGGCGGGTGGCGAGCCGGTGCGCGTCGTACTTGCTCAGCGCGTCGCGGACGCTCTTCTCGAGCTGCTCCGCCATGTTGGGCAGCAACCCGGTAACCTGCATGGAGAACTCCAAGGCGCCGGCGCCCTGAACGCTGATCTTCGCCTGGCCCAACTTCTCGAGCCCAGCGCGCAGGCTGATGGCGGGCAGCGGAGCGGGGACCGAAGCAGGAGTGGTCACGGCGGGCGGCGACGGCGGGTTCGTCGCGGCGCGCTGGGAGGCCGCGTCGAGCGCCTCCTGGGCTCCCATGGCGTAGAAGCCGTCGCCACCCCTCAGACACAGCGGGAAGGGCATGTCGGGACGAGCGATGCACAGCCCGCCCTCGGCGGCGAGGACCGCGGCGCCCCCGTGCGGCCCATGGGCGCGATCCAGGGCGAGGAACGCCTGCAGGACCTCGCGGTTGGCGGCCTCGGAGCCGTCCACGGCCATCAGGAGCAGAGCGCTCTTGAGCGCGTCCGGCGCCTCGGGGTTGGGGAGGGGAAAGACGAGCGCGATCTTCTGCACATGGGGCCACGAGGTCCACTCCGAGAGGGCGGAGACGGTCACTGCGAGCTGGGCGAGGAGGAGCTTGTCGCTGTCGGCCTCGACCACTCCGGCCCCCGCGGCGAGCAGGGCCGTCATCGCCTCGGCGAGGGTGCCGGTCTCGGGGGCGCCGGGCGCTGCGGGAGCCGCGGTGGAGACCAGACCCAGCTCGCGAAGGCGCTCGACGTCGAGCGTGGCGAAGAGGCCGGGGCCGGGGCCGGTGTCGTTGGCGAGCTCGAAGAGCCTGGCCGCGGAAACCGACAACGGGCGGGCCTTGTACGCGGCGGCCGTGGCGGCCCCGGGAGTGGGGCCGGGGGAGGCAGTAGCGCAGCCCGCGAGGAGGGCGAGTGCGAAGATCAGTGGGGTGTTCCAGCGCATGCGGTGGCTCCAAGGTTCGAGTTGAGTCGGCGGAGTCTGGGCGACCCTAGGGGGCCGGGTCAATGCGACCATCGCGGTCGGTGGCCTTGGCCCCTCCGGGAACGCGCTCTACGCAGAGGCCCGCCTTCCCCATGGCAACGCCGCCACCGGCGAGCCCCGCGCTCGACTCGTCCTCCAAAGATCCGGGAACGGACCGCCGTTGCTTGTTCCCGTCTCGAGCCAGGCGGTAAAACGAACCGCAAATGCCAACCGCCACGACCGAGCGCCTTCTTCTCGCTTCGCTGACGCTTCTGGCTCTCGGCGCCTGTCCGGGGGTCGAGGCGCCGGTCGCCGCGGATGCCGCCGTCCTCGCGCCGCCGGATGCAGGCGAGACTCAGAGCGACGCGTCCGGAGAAGTCGCCCCGGACGCGAGCGAGGAGCCGCCGGACGCCTCGGCATCTGGGCCGGACGCGAGGGCCTTGCTCGGGCCGATGGGCGCAGAGGCGACTGACGAGCTGTGCTCGAACAAGGAGGACGACGACGGCAACGGCCTGGTCGACTGCGAGGACCTCTGGTGTCGAGACAGCGTCGCCGTGGCCGTCTGCCACACGCTGGAGAACACCAACGAGCTCTGCCGTGACGGGACGGACTCTCGGGAGTCGGCCCCGAGCTTCCGGGATGGCACCGGGGTGGACTCGCGGGTCGACTGCGACGATCCCGACTGCGGCAAGAACCCCTATGTCGATGTCTGTCCCTCGCCCCGCTGGGAGGCGACCGACGCCGAGTGCGCCAATGGGGTCGACGATGACGACGACGGGCTCATCGACTGCGCCGACCTCGACTGCCTCCACGGCGGGCTCACCGCCTGCCCCCTGGGAGAGCGGAAAAGGGTTCTCTTCGACGATTCCCATCGCGAGCGCGCGGAGATGGCCGACTGGGTCATCGACGTGCCCTTCCGCCATCCGTTCCCCTCGCTGCCCACCGACGAGTCGCAGTGGGCTGGCCTGCTCTCGTCCTTCGGGCTGGAGCTCATCAGGACCGGCCGCTTCGTGGTCGAGACGCTGCCCGCCAGCGGCCCACGCCTGCGGTATGGGAGCTCCGATCCGCAGGACCTGAGCCGATACCAGGTCCTGGTCCTCCCCGAGCCCAACTCCACGCTGCGACCGGACGAGATGGACGCGGTGGTGGCGTTCGTCAAGGCGGGCGGCGGCCTGCTTATGGTCGCCGACCACTACCAGTCCGACCGCGACTACGACGGCGCAGACTCGGTGATCACCTTCAACGAGCTGCTCCGGCGCGCCGGGGGCGGGACCTTGGCGGGCAATCCCTTCGGCTTCTCGGTGCGCCTCACCGGGTACAACGAGTCAGGGAGAATCGACGGGCTCAACGGATCGGTCGCCTCCACCCTCCCTGCCGAGGCGGCGTCCCATCCGGTCCTCGATGGCCCGCACGGCAAGGTGGAGCGATTGGGGATGTTCCGCGGCGGCCTGTTCACCGTCCAATCCGGCGCCACCAACGTCGCCGTCCTCATGCACGCCCTGCCGCTGACCACGACGGGCTACACCGCGGGAAGCCCCTTCGTCCTCGCCTCGACCGTCGGCAAGGGACGGGTGGTGGCGGTGGGCGACTCGGCCATCCTCAACGACGGGACCGACAGCCACGGCGTCGCCTACCTGCCCTACGCCGCTTGGCGCTCCCGCACCGAGCAGAACGCCACGATGTTCCTCAATGCCGTCGAATGGCTGGCAGCGCTTCCCGAGGATGGGTGAGCAATCTTCGGCAACGCCCCCGCGATAGGAGACAGGACGAAGAGAAATGGGCGCAAATGGCAGCGAGCAGGCCGCGCCTGATGTCCGCGTTCGGGGAGCTGAAGGTGGCCTACCGCCTGCCCTAGCTGCCGGGCGGCACTGGCGGTGCGCGGCGTTTCGGCGTAGTCATCGCGCTTCCCGGCACCCGTGAGGCAAGCGCCTTGAGACCCTCTTCGCAGCTCGAAGCCGAAGACCGGGGCGCTGTGCACGTTGACGCCGCCCCGACCCCGCAAGCGGAGCGCGGGCGCGCAGTCGCGGTCGGACTCGTGGCGCTCGCTGGCGGACACCTCGCCGTGGACTGCTGCACGGGAATCTGGCCGGTCTACAAGACCCTCGCTCACCTCGACCTGCACCTCGCCGGCGCCATCGCCACCGCGGCAGGCATGATCGCCAACGGCCTGCAGATCGCTTTCGGAATCCTCGGTGATCGCGGCCACTCCCGAGCCCTGCTCGTCGTCGGGGTCCTGCTCTCGAGCGCCGTCACCTTCGTCCCCTACACCAGCCACTACGGCCTGCTCTTCGCTCTCGTGCTCCTGACCGCCGTCGGTTCAGCTGCGTTTCACCCGGTCGGCGCCGGCGCCGCCGGGTCGCTGTCACGGCGACGGACCGGAGTGCTCATGGCCACCTTCCTGGCCGGCGGCTACGTCGGTTACTCCTTGTCACAGGTCGCCTTCACCGCTGCCTGGCGCAGGGCGCCCGGGGCGACGGCCCTGCTCTCTGTCTTTCCGGCCC
>JACRCT010000886.1 GCA_016218885.1 Deltaproteobacteria bacterium
AGGCCGAAGCAGCCGATGGCTTCGCCTCTCGCCATGGCCGGCAGCCAGCGCTGCCGCTGCTCCTCGCTGCCGTACTCGTGGATCGGGTACATGACCAGGGCGCCCTGCACGCTCACGAACGAGCGGATCCCTCTGTCGCCGCGCTCGAGCTCCTGAATCGCCAGCCCGTAGGAGACGGGGTCCATCCCTGCGCAGCCATAGCCGGTGAGGTTGGCTCCCAGCAGCCCGAGTTCGGCGATCTTGGGGATGAGGGAGGCTGGGAAGGTGCCCTGCCGGAAGTGGGAGCGCAAGAGCGGCAGGACCTCGTCCCGCACGAAAGCATGTACGGTGCGCCGCACCAGCTGCTGCTCCTCCCCGAGCAGATCGTCGATGAGAAGCAGGTCGGTTCCCTGCAGGGCGTCGAGCTTGGCCATTGGTCATCTCCCAGAGCGGCGGGCGACTCTAGCCCAACTGCGGCGAGGGTCGAGAGGAAGGCAAGAAGGCCGGCCCCACCCACGACCGACGTCGACGCGCTTGTGGCGGCCCGCCCAGAAGGGATAATCCGCCCCCATGGATCTGCTCCAAGCCACCATCTACGGCATCGTGCAGGGGCTCACCGAGTTCCTTCCCATCAGCTCGACGGCCCACCTGAGGATCGTGCCGGCGCTGCTGGGCTGGTCCGATCCGGGCGCGGCATATACGGCCATCATCCAGCTGGGGACCACCGCGGCGGTCCTCCTCTACTTCGCGAAGGACATCGGGCGCATCGCCAAAGCCTGGGTCGTGGGGCTGGTCACCAAGAAGCCTTTCGACGACCTGGACGCGCGCATGGGCTGGTACGTCATCGTCGGTACCATTCCGGTGGTGGTGTTGGGCCTGGCGCTCAAGAAGCTCATCGAGAACGAGTTCCGCTCGCTCTACGTCATCGCCTTCGCCGCCATCGGGCTCGCCATCCTGCTGGCGATCGCCGAGAAGGTGGCGAAACACGGCAGGTCGCTGGCGGACGTCACGCTGAAGGACGCGGTGGGCGTGGGGCTCGCCCAGGCGGTGGCGCTGATCCCCGGCTCGTCCCGATCGGGCTGCACCCTCACCGGAGGCCTGCTGCTGGGCCTGCAGCGCGACGCCGCCGCGCGCTTCTCGTTCCTGCTGTCCATCCCCGCCACCGTGGCCGCCGGGGTCTTCGAGATGCGTCACGTGTTCGAGGAGGGCCAGGCGAGCGGGGGGCTTGCGGCCGGCCCGCTCATCGTGGGCTCGATGGTCTCGTTCGTGTTCGGATACGCCTCCATAGCCTGGCTGTTGCGGTTTCTGAGGACGCGCTCCACCGCCGTGTTCGTGGTCTACCGGCTTGGTGTGGGCGCAGCGATTCTGGTGCTGCTCACGCTGGGCTTTTTGAAGCCATGACCCGTCTGAAGCTGTTCGAGGAGCTCAAGAGCGTCCTGGCGCAACGCCAGCCGCTCAAGCTCGGCCCGGCAATGGCGGGCTTTGCGGTTGAGCCGGCGAGCGTGTTGATGCCCTTCTACTGCGAGGGCGGCGAGCCGTACCTGCTGTTCCTCAAGCGCCCTGACGGGCAGTACCGGCACGCCGGTCAGATCGCGTTTCCGGGAGGGCGGCGGGAGGTGGGGGAGAGCTCGCTCGCCTGTGCCCTGCGCGAGGCCGAGGAGGAGGTGGGGCTCGCGCCCGGCGACGTGGAGGTCCTGGGCGAGCTCGACGAGTACGACACCCTGGTGACCGGGTTTCGCGTCACGCCGATCGTGGGAGTCATCCCCGCGCCGTACCCCTTTCGGCCCGATCCGCGGGAGGTGGAGCGGCTCATCCATGTGCCCCTCTCGCGACTGATGGATCCCGCGGCTTTCCGCGCCGAGGAGCGCTTCGCCTTGGGGCGCAAGTGGCCCGTCTACTACTACGACGCCGGGCCGGACGTGATCTGGGGTGTCACCGCCGCGATGCTCCTGCCGCTGCTGGAGATCATCCGTGGTCTGGGGCGGTGACGGATTTGGGAATGGTCGTGGATGTGTCGCGGCGCGATCCGCAGCTGTCGTGGACACCTGAACCCGACGCAAGCAATAGTTCGCGAGAGGCGCGCAGCCGCCGATGCGGCGGCGCGATCCTCAAGCGCAAAGGGAAGCCCCACGCATTCCCACGGGTCTCTCACCATGCCCTCCTCAGACTCCATTCGCCCCCCACGCTCGATCCGCCGAGTGCTGCTTCTCTACCCTGAGTCGCGGCGCCCCAGCGGAAACCTGAGCACGCATCGGCTCCCGGGTCTCGTGATGGCGCACTCCGGGCTCACCATCCTCGCGCAGGTGCTGCGAGCGGGTGGGCGCACCGTGCGCGTGATCGACGAGAAGATCACTCCCTTCTGTCCCGAGATGCTCGAGGGGATCGACCTCGTGGGAATCTCGGTGCAGACCACCTGGGCCCCGCGGGCCTATCAGATCGCCCAGGAGGTGCGTAAGCACGGCATCCCCGTGGTCCTCGGCGGCGTGCACGTGACGCTCAGCCCGGACGAAGCCGTTCGCCATGCCGACTTCCTCGTGTGCGGAGAGGGCGAGCGCACCTTGCCCGAGCTCATCGCTGCCCTCGAGGCCGGCCGAGGCTTCGAGACGGTGCTCGGGCTCAGCTACTGGAGCGACGGCGCGCCGTGCCACAACCCGCCACGGCCATTGCTCAGCGACGCCGAGCTCGACGAGGTGCCCTGGCCCAGGCTCGATCTCATCGAGGGCATGAACGACCTGCGCCGGCCCTTGAATCGCTTCATCTACTTCACCATGGCCACCCGCGGGTGCGATCAGGCCTGCAGCTACTGCTCGGTTACCCGCGCCTTCGGCCGCAGCCTGCGCCACCGCAGCGTGCGCAGCGTCATCGAGGAGCTGGGCGCTCGCTTCGACCCGAAGCGCCAATTCCTCTTCTTCATGGACGACAGCCTCGCGGTCGATCGCGACTACCTCAAGGCGCTGCTCGAGGCGATGCTGCGCGAGCGGCTCGTGCCGCGCCACGGCTGGCATTCTCAGCTGCGCGCCGACGCCACCGACGACCCCGAGCTTCTCGAATTGATGCGCCGCACCAACTGCGTCTTCGTCACCTGTGGGTTCGAGTCGGTCAACGACCGCACCCTGCGCGCCCTGGCCAAGGGACAGAGCCGCAAGGAGATCGAGCGGGCCATCGTGCGGCTGCGGGCGCAGGGGATTCTCGTCAACGGCTTCTTCATGTTCGGGACCGATCACGACGAGCGCGAGTCGCTGCTGCAGACGGTTCGCTTCGCCCGGGACGCAGGCTGCTTCCAGGCGGGGTTCATGCCGCTCACGCCGTTTCCGGGGACGCCGGTCTTCCGCGACCTGGAGGCCGAGGGACGCATCTTCACCAACGACTGGGAACTCTACGACGTGCAACACGTCGTCTTTCACCCCAAGCGGATGAAGCCCTGGGAGCTCTACCTGGGCACCCTCGGCTGCTATTCGGCCTTCTACACGCCGGATCACCTGGCCAGGAACGCCCTCGGCGTGCTTCGGCGCCGTCTGCCGCTGCTCGACCTCGCCATCGGAGCCACCTGGCCGTTCCTCAAGCAGTACGGGGTGGCGCGGGAGCTTGCTGCCAACGTGGACTACCTGAGGATGCTGCGCCGGGTCGGCGCGGGTGGCGGTGGCTCACACGCAAACCTTCCCATGGCCTCTTGATGGGCAGTGCCGCGCGGGCGGCTCAGCGAACCTCGGTCCCGAGCGCGGTGGTCAGGCTCGAGGCCGCGGCCCCGACGAGGACATCTTCGACGAGCCCCGCCGCAGCTCCAGGCAGGCGCCTTCCCAGGCGGTCGCGGAAGGCGGCGAAGGCAAAGGTGCCAGCCATCGCCGAGGCCGCCCCGAGGATCGAGGGCCCCCACTTGCGCCTTCGACCCTGCGCGGCCACGGCGTACCCGACCAGGCCTCCGGTCGCCACGCGCCCGACCAGCGGCGCGGGGGCCTTGCGCGAGGGCACGCCGGGCAGGAGATCGAGGATGAGCTCGCCGAGCGAGAGCGCGGCCAGGACTCGTGCCATGCTCCGCGAGGCGAGCCAGCGGGCGGCTCCGCGCCGGGGAGGGTGGGGTGCGCGGGAGAAGGCGCGCGCCAGCAGTGCGGGAGCGAGCAGGGAGCGTCCCCCGCAGGTGGCGGCGAGGGCGGCCGCCAGGGTGAGCCGCTCGCGACGCAGCTGCTCCTGCTCGAGCTCGATGCCCAGATTCGCGCCGAACAGGGTGCGCCTCCCGAGCTGGCGGATCGACGGAAGAACGGGAATGGGCATGGACGCTCCTCCTGCTGCGAGCTGGCTGCGCAGCCGCAAATGCGCGAGGCGGTGCCAGGCACGCTGGCGCTGCCGGCTGGTGAGCTGAAAGCCGACGTACGACCACCAGGTCGGGAACTGACCCGGACGCCAGCGGGCCTCGATGCGAAAGCGGACCTCTCCACTCGCCGGGTCCTTGGTGAGCAAGAACCACTCCTGGCCGGCCTCGAGGTGGCCGTCGAGCGTGGCGTAGACGTACCCGAAGGACTGCGCGTCGGCCCCCCGTATGGCGCGCACCACCACCGGGCACAGAAAGCGCAAGTCGAAGGCC
>JACRCT010000882.1 GCA_016218885.1 Deltaproteobacteria bacterium
ACGCCCAGGCGCCCGCCGAGAGCAGCGCGCCTCCGCTCAGGGCCTGCCCCGAGGTGCAGCCGCGGGCCATGCGCGCCGCGAAGCCCATCAGCATCCCGCCGGCGATGGCGAAGGCGATGCGCTTGCCCTTGGAGAATCGGGGGCCGGTGAGCACGCCCAGCTTGAGCCGCCCGGCGCTGTAGGCGGCCACCAACCCGCCCAGGAAGACGCCGAAGATCTCGAAGACGAGCCAGTCGTCGAGCGGGTGACCCGCCTCCCGGGTCTGCGCCAAGAAGGGGTTGGCGGCGACGTGGGCTGGGGCCACGGCGTCGAGCACCGCCACGCCCACCCGGTGCGCCGCACCTGACGAGCCCAGCCCATGTCCGGCCACGAGGAACGAGCCGAGCAGCACCAGACCCAGCGCGACCCCTGCCAGATAGGGGTTCCAGAACTTCTCAGACCGATCGGCGGCCGTGGACATGCGGCCCTCCTAGAAGAGGAAGAAGACGTTCGGGTGGGCGCCCGACTCGGGCTTGCTGACCTTGTGCTTGCGCCCGCGCAGGAGCCGCGAAACCGGGCTGTCGGGGTCGTTCAGGTCCCCGAAGGCCAGCGCCCGTGTGGGGCAATTTTCGACGCACGCCGGCAGCTGGCCCTTGAGGATGCGGTGCAGGCAGAAGGTGCACTTATCCACGTAGCCCTCCTCGTGGACGTAGCGGGCATCGTAGGGGCAGGCGGCCATGCACGCCTTGCAGCCGGTGCACTTGCCGTGCTCGACGAGCACCGTCCCACCCGCGGCGTAGTGGCTCGCGCCGGTCGGGCAAGCGCTCACGCAGGGAGCGCTGCGGCAGTGGTTGCAGCGCTCCGAGCGGATCTCCTGGGTCAGCGTGGGGAAGACGCCCCGGGTCTCGGTGACTATCCAGTCGCGGTAGGCGCCCTGCGGCACCCGGTTCTCGGCCTTGCAGGCCAGCACGCAGGCGCTGCAGCCGACGCAGCGGCGCGTGTCCACCGTCATCGCATAGCGCGGCGTCATCCTTGAGCCCTCTCGATGCGCACGAAGTTCACGTTCATGCCCGTTCCGCCCATGATCGGGTCGACCTTGAAGCGGGTGACGAGCTGGCTGTCCGAGGCGCCGCGGTGACGGGCATAGGTGAGGCCCTTGGCGGTGTGGCCCCAGCCGTGGACCATGTACACGCAGTCCCCGCGGATGCGCTCGGTGACCTTGGCCTTCACCGGCGTCGAGCGGACCCCGTCCTGGTTCACCAGCACCACCTGCTCGCCGTTCTGCAGCGGCCGGCCGAAGCCCGGCAAGGAGGCCGCCACGGTGGCGTTGACCCACACCTCGTTCTCGGGAAAGGCCTCGGCGAGGAAACGGTTGTTGGTGGTGCGGCCGAAGGTGTGCGGCGCGGCGCGGCCGAAGAGCAGCCGGAACATGCCCGCCGGGGCCTCCTCCTGCGGATAGAACTTGGGGAGCGGATCGAAGCCCGCCGCCTCCAGCGTCTTGCTGTAGAGGTCGATCTTGCCGCTGTCGGTGGAGAACGAGAGCGAGAGCCCCTCCTCCTCGCAGACCGGCACCACCGGCCCCAACGCCACCCCCGTCTTCTGCAGCGCGTCGCAGTCGAAGCCCGCCGCCTTCACCCGGTGCATCGCGTACTCGACGCTGTCCTTCCAGGGGAAGTAATCGTTCAGGCCCAGGCGGTGGGCGATCTCCTTGGCTATCCACCAGCCGGGCTTGGAGTCGTACATCGGCTCCACCGCCGCCTGCCGGATGGCCAGGAACGGCTGCTTGTAGGCCGGAGTCCAGATCTCGTCGCAGCGCTCGAGGTAGGTCGACTCCGGCAGCACCACGTCGCTGAAGCCGCAGATCTCGGCGGGCAGCACGTCGATGGAGACGATGAAGTCGAGCTTCTGGATGGCCTCGATGGTCTGCGGCGGATTGGGCAGCGCCTGGATGAGGTTGGTGCCATAGACCATCCAGCCGTGCAGCTCATAGGCGGACTTCCCGGGCATGGTCGCGTCGCACAACCCTGAGGCGAGGACCTCATCGGCGAGTGGGTAGCCGCCCGCCTTGGGCTTGTCAGCCGGGTCCTTGAGCGGCTGGTACTTGGTGTAGGGGTACTTGGGCACCTCGATGGCGCCCGGCAGCAGGTAGCCGCCGCGGCGGCCCCAGCTGCCCAGCAGGGCCGCGAGGATGGCCATGGCCCGTGCCCGCTGCGTGTCGTCGCCGTACCAGGTCACGTGGCGGCCGGGGTGGATGAGCGAGGCAGGACGCGCGGCAGCGATGAAGCGGGCGCTCTCGCGAATCAGCTCGGGGCGAATGCCGGTGATGGGCCAGGCCCACTCCGGTGACTTGTCCGCGACGTGCGCCTTGAGCTCCTCGAAGCCCGCGGCGTGCTTGCCCAGGTAGTCGGAGTCATAGCGCCGCTCGGCGATGATGACGTGCATCCACGAAAGGAGCAGGGCGATGTCGGTGCCGGGCTTGATGGGCAGCCAGTAGCGGGCCTTCCCGGCAGCGGTCGAGAAGCGCGGGTCGACCACCACCAGCTCGGCGCCCTGGTCGAGAGCGTCGGCGAGCTCCTGGACCTGGGTGTTGTGCATGTTCTCGCCCAGGTGGCTGCCGATGAGGGTGATGCACCGGGCGTGGGCGATGTCGATGGCCTCGGGGGAGCCCAGCCCCTGCCCGAAGGTGAGCGCGTAGCCGACCTCGCGCGGCCCGCGGCACTGGGCGTAGGAGGGAGCGCCGATGTTGGGCGAGCCGTAGGCCTTGAGCAGGTGGGTGAACCACGAGCCGCCATAGCCATGGGTGAAGAGCGCAAAGGCCTCCGGCCCGTACTTCTCGCGCACCGCCCTCAGCCCCGCCGCGACCTTGTCCAGCGCGACCTCCCAGCTCACCTCCTGGAAGGCGTCCTCGCCCCGCTTGTTGACCCGCAGCAGCGGCCTCTTGAGCCGATCGGGATCGTAGAGCTGCCCGATGGCTCCGACGCCGCGGGGGCAGAGGCGTCCGCGAGAGAGCGGGTGGGCGGGGTTGCCTACGAGCTTGGTGACCTTGCCCGCTCTGACGTGGGCGAGCACCCCGCACTTCCAGAAGCAGAGCTCGCAGAAGGTGGGAACGACCTTCTCGCCCTCGGTGCCCGGGTCGGGGACGCGGTCCCCATCGAGCCCCCACCAGCGAGTGGCCAGCCCGGAGCCGGCAGCGGCCGCGCCCGCCGTGGCGGCCCCGATCTTGATGAATTCGCGCCGGCTGAGCTTCATGTCGAGGAGCTCCTTGGTGTCAGGCGGTCAGGGCACGCGGCAGCGCTGCATGCACCCCACCAGCGTCCGCAGCTGCTTCTCCGCCAGGTGATAGTGGGCAAAGCCGTTCTCCCGGGTCACGACCACCAGACGCCGCATCCGCAGCAATCGCAGCTGCTGGGAGACGATCGCCTGCGGAACACCAAGCCGCTCGGAGAGCCCGGTGACGTGCTCGTCCCCCTCGCAGAGGATGGCGACGATCCGCAGGCGCAGCGGATGCGCCACCGTCTTGAGCACCTCTGCCGCATGCTCCGCCTGATCCATGGTCATCGAGGCTTCGGGCTTCATCCTGGTCGCAGCTCGCGTCATCCTTCCTCCCGATATAGCAATATCACTATGTGCCGATTGGCTTCAAGCGCTCGCTGCCCGTGAGCGCCCATGGATGCGGACCCCTGCCCGTTCGGGCGGCAAGCACCCCAGTGCTCCATCGACGCCCAATCACAGACACAACCACCTGTGATTGTTGGACGATCTCCAAAACAAGCCGGATCGCGCCCCTCTGAAGGAGTTCCGTCCGAGTTGAAACATTCGAGGAATACGCGGATTCTGTAGTTGGCGTGGGAGAGCGTATGCCTCGGACCATCCTGCTGGTCGACGACAGCCTTTCCATCCGCAGCATTCTCAAGGTCTACCTGCTGCCGCTGAAGTTGGAGCTGTTGGATGCCGAAGACGGCCTGCGGGCATGCCAGCTGCTCCGGCTGGTTCCGGTCGACCTGATCATCGCCGACGTGAAGATGGAGCCGATGGATGGGCTCACCCTCCTTGAGAAGGTGCGCACCAGCGAGCGCGACGAGATTCGCCGCGTTCCGGTCATCCTGCTGACCGGCGAGACCGGAGAGGGACTGCGGGAGCGCGGGCTCCAGGCGGGCGCCAACGCCTTCATCCACAAGCCCATCGACCCCAAGCACCTGCTCGACTGCGTGCAGGGGCTCTTGTCAGGAAGCGACACAAACCCCAAGCCCATCCCCGAATGAGCCTGCCCCACGTCCTCCTCGTCGATGACAGCGATGCCGTCCTCGCCTTCGAGCGCGCGGCGCTGTCGGGCCACTGCGCCCTGAGCACCGCCTCCAACGGACAGGAGGCGCTGGAGAAGGTCGAGGGGCTGAGGCCGGACCTCGTGCTGCTCGACCTCTCGATGCCGCTGCTGGACGGCGGAGAGGCGCTGGCGCGCATCAAGGCCGACCCAGCGCTGCGGTCGATCCCCGTCCTGGTGCTGTCCTCGGAGCGTTCGCGCGCCGCCGAATGCCTGAGCGCCGGGGCGGCGGCATTCCTCGAGAAGCCCATCAAGCCCGAGGACCTGCGAGACGCGGTGCAACGCGCCCTCGAGGAGGCGCAGCGCGAGAAGCGACGAGGCGGCATGGCCGTGCTCTTCGCAGGCGTCGGCCCGGTCGACTTCGCCGTCCCGCTCTCCGGGGTGCGCGAGGTCCACCTCCAGATGCTCACCCGGCCGCTGCCCACCGCGCCGCCCTTTCTGAATGCGGTCGTGGAGATCCACGGCGAGCCGGTCTGCGTGCTCGACCTGGGCATTCATCTGGGGCTCGCGCGTTCGGTTCCGCTGCTCGAGCGCAAGCTCATCCTGCTGGACTGCGGAGGCGTCTCGTTGGCGTTGAGCGTCGACCGCATCCTCGATCCCGAGGAGGTCCCGCCCGAGGAGGTCATCGCGCGCGAGCGGCTGGGGGGTGCCGAGCATGGCCCCCTGCAGGAGACGCTCGTGGGGCTCGTCCGCTTTCGGGGCACCCACCTCCCGGTGCTCGATCCCAAGGCCCTGGTCTCGCCCGAGCTGCTCGCCCGCATTCCGGAGATGCTGCGCCTGCTGCCGAACGCGCCGAGCGCAGGAGGCTCGCCGTGACCAGCCTCGACGAGGCCACGCTCCGCTGCCTCGCCGGCGCGGTCTCGGAGTGGACCGGCTTTCAGACGGCGGCCATCGCGCCGCATTGCATCGAGCGCGCAGTGAGCGCGCTGCCCGAGGCGGCGCGCCAGCCTCCCGAGCTGCTTGCCGGCGCCGCCAGGAGGGACGGCGCTCTCGTCCAGGCGTTGATGGAAGCGGTGGCCGTGGGCGAGACCTTCTTCCTGCGCCACCCCGAGCACTTTCGCCACCTCGAGAGCCAGCGGCTGCCTGGCTTTCGCGGCGACCTCTTCCGCGCCTGGTGCGCTGGCTGCGCCACGGGCGAAGAAGCCTATTCCCTGGCGGCCTGCCTTCAGGCCCACTGCGAGCGCCGGCCCGAGTTCCGCTTCTCCATCCTCGGCACCGACCTCTTGGAGCGCAACGTCCGCTCCGCCGAGCTGGGCCAATACCGCCCCTGGTCGCTGCGGGCCTCGACGCCGGAGCCCTCCGCCTACCCGCTCTTTGAAGACCCCCAACCAAGCGGGCCACTCGTCGTCCGCCGCGAGCTGCGCGAGCACGTGCGCTTTGCCGTCCACAACCTGCTCGAGCCGCCTCCCGCGGGACCTTTCGATCTCATCCTGTGTCGAAACGTGCTCATCTACCTCACCCCCGATGCGGCCCGGAGAGCGAGAGCACACTTGCGCACCGCTCTGGCGCCCCACGGAGAGATCCTGTTGGCGCCGATGGACCTGCCCGAGCCGTTCGAGGGCCTTCACTCCATCGGCAACGGCGAGCTCCAGGCCTATAGCGACCAGTGCGATGCCCCCGACGCTCCTGAAGGGCCGTCCTTGGTTCCTGCGCTGCCAGCCCCTCCCCCTCTCTGGCGGCGATCGGCCGAAGCACTTCGCCTCGCCCCGGCGTCAGCCCAACCCGAGCACCCTGTCGCGCCCGTCACGCCCCCCCTCGAGCCGGTTCGACTCCACTTGCGCGCCCTGGCCGAGCTCGAGCGCGGCGCCCGTCGAGCAGCCGAGGAGCTGCTGCTCGCGCTGCGGTCGCGGGCCCCCGCCTATCTCCCGGGGCTGCTCGAGCTGGCGCTCCTCTGGGCTCGCCAGGGGCGCCGCGGGGCCGCTGCGGAGCTGATGCGCGAGCTTCACGACCGCGCACGCTCCCTGGGGCGCGACGCGCTCGTGGTCGGCCCCGAGCCCCTGTCCGCCGCGTTCTACCTCGAGGCGGCCCGTGCCTTCCTCGAGGGGGAGGTCTGGCCATGACCCTGGAAGGCCTGAGCGCCGAGGTGCTCGCGGAGCTGCGCCGGCGGGCGGAGCGCGTATCTGGCCTGGCAGAGACCTCCCACCAGGAGGAGGCCTCGTTGCCGGTGGCGCTGTTCCGCTCCGGGGGCGAGCACTACGCCGTGCCTCTGGCGACCCTGCGCGCCGCATTGCCGGTGCGCCTGGTCACGCCCATACCGCTCGCGCCGGCCCACATCGTGGGCGCCCTGCGCTTCCGCGAGCGGATCATCAGCGCGGTGAGCCTGGGTTCGCTGCTCGGCGTACGGGGTCTGCAGCAGGACCCCGCGGTCCTGCTCGTGGTGCAGCTGAGCCCCCAACGCCTGGTGGCCGTCGACTGCGAGCAGGTCCCCACTCCCGCAGCGCTCCCGCTGCGGCTGGTGGAGGAGGCGCGCGCCAGGGCCACCGGGCCCATCGCCCAGCTCACCACCGACACCCTCGAGCGCGTGCTGCTGCTCGATCTCCCGGCGCTCCTCGACGGGCACACCCCAGGCGAGGCTCATGGACGCTGACGCCCTGCTCCGCGATCTCTTGCGCGGGTTCTCGACCGAGGCCCAAGGCCTGTGCCAGCGCATCACCAAGGCGCTGCTCAAGGTCGAGGGCGCCGCGCAGGGCAGCGAGGCCCTGCGCGCCGGCCTCGACGAGCTGGCGCGCGCCCTCCACAATCTGAAGGGCAGCGCGGCCACCATCGGCCTGCACGACGTCGCCCAGCTCGCCCACCAGCTCGAGGACCAGCTGGCGCCCTTCAAGAGCGAGCTGCGTCCCATGCCGGCGGCGACCGTCGACGCCTACCTCAAGTCCCTCGACGGAATCCTCGAGATCCTCAAGGTTCGCCTTCAGGGCAACGCCGCCGCGGCTCTGCCGAACCTGGCCTCGGTCCTCGGCGACCAGGAGCAAGGGGCTACGCGGCCTGCCGCCCCCCCTTCACCCCCGCCCACGCTCAGGCAGCCCGAGCCTGAGCAAGAGCAGGACGGCTGGAGGATCGGCTCCGAGCAGATCGGCGTGGTCCTGACCCAGGTGGAGCGGCTGCGCGAGGTGCGCCTGCATCTCGAGGAGCGCCACCGTGAGCTGGCGCGCATCATCGCCACGGCGTCTCGACAGGGGGCTGCGGGCGCCGAGCTGCGCGCCAGCCTGCTGGTGGCCGACCGCGCGCTGCAGGTGGACGCCGCCGAGACCGCCGAGGTGGTGGAAGCCCTGGAGGAGGGCGCCAAGGCCATCTGCACCACGCCGGTGGAGACGGTGCTCGCCCCGCTGCAGCGCCTGGTGCGCGACCTCGCCCGGCAGCTCGGCAAGGAGGCGAAGCTCTCGACGGTGGGAGGCGAGATCGCCCTGGACCGCAGGGTGGTGGAGGCCCTCAAGGGCCCGCTGGTGCAGCTTTTGCGCAATGCCCTCGACCATGGGCTCGAGCGGCCCCAGGAGCGAGAGCGAGCCGGCAAGCACCGCGTGGGAGCTCTGGTGGTGCGCGTGGAGCTGGTCGGCAACCTCGTCTTCCTCGAGGTCTCCGACGACGGCTCCGGTCTGGATCTCGAGCGGATCCGCGCGACCGCCGCGACTGAGGGGCTCTTGAGCGCCGAGAAGCTGGCCACCGCCGGTGCCGCCGAGCTGCACCAGCTCGTCTTCCACTCCGGGTTCAGCACGCGCAAGGAGGTGACAGGGACCTCGGGCCGCGGGGTCGGCCTGGACGTGGTGCGCGCCGAGCTCGCCCGGCTCCAAGGACAGATCGAGGTCCAGAGCACCCCCGGCCAGGGCACCCGCTTCACGCTCTCCTTCCCCGCCAAGACCGGCAACTCGCCTCTGCTCCTGGTGCGCGTGGCCGAGCACGTGGTCGGCATGCCCATGCACGCGGTGCACGGAGTCGTCGCCGCCAGGGCCGAGAAGCTGCGCTTCGGCCGCTCGGGGACCCAGCTCGTCCACGAGGGGCAGCTGCTCGACGTCCTCGACCTCGGGGGCCGGCTGGGCATTCGGGCGGACCTGCCTCCTACCGAGGGCCAGCCGCTGGTGCTGCTCTGTGCACAGGGGCAGGCCTTGGCGGTCGATGAGGTCATGGGTGAGCGCGAGCTGGCAGTGCGTCCGCTGCCCGAGGAGCTGCGCAGCCTCGAGGCCTATCAGGGGCTGACCCAGCTCGCCCGCGGAGAGCTCGCCGTGGTGCTGCGTCCGGCCTGGCTCGCCTCGGGTGCGGCGGCGCGCGTCGAGGCTGCGGCGTCGGCCCGCGCAGTGCTGGTGGTCGACGACTCGCTCACCACCCGGGCCATTCACCGCACCGTGCTCGAGAGCGGCGGCTTCGTGGTGCACACCGCCGCCAGCGCCGCCCAGGCCTTCGAGCAGCTGCAGCGCACCGAGTACGCCGCGCTCGTCTGCGACATCTCTCTGGGGGAAGGGCTCGACGGCTTCGCGCTCACCTCGACCCTGCGCACCAAACCGGCGATGCGCCACCTGCCGGTGGTCTTGGTGTCCTCCCACGACACCGCCGAGGACCGGCGTCGAGGAACCGAAGCGGGGGCGGACGCCTTCCTCTCCAAGAAGGAGTGTGCCGCCGGCCGCCTGCTCGCCGAGGTGATGCAGGTCATGGCGCGGCGAGGAGGGGCAGCATGAGCGCGCCGATCCGCGTCCTGATCGCCGACGACTCTTTGACCGTGCGGCACGCCCTCCGCGCCCTGCTCGCCGAAGAGAGGGACGTCCAGGTGGTGGGCGAGGCGGCCGATGGAGGCGAGGCCATCGCGCTCGCGCGCCGCTTGAGGCCGGACGTCGTCACCATGGACGTGATGATGCCCGGAGTCGACGGCCTGCGCGCCACCGAGGAGATCATGGCGGTGGCTCCCACGCGCATCATCGTCATCAGCCAGCTCGCCGCCACCCAGCAGGACCTGGCCTTCCGCGCGCTCGCCTCCGGTGCGTTGGAGCTAATGGCCAAGCCGGCGACATTCGTCGCTGAAGATCTGCTGCGCTGGGGCCGTGCGGTCGCCACCGCCATCCGGCTGATGCACGAGGTGCCGGTGGTCACGCGGCGGCGCACGACGCATGGCACGATCGCTCCTTTCGACCAGACCGGTCCCGTCCATGCCCTGGGAGTGGTCGCCTCCACGGGAGGCCCGCAGATCATCGCCCAGATACTCACTGGCCTTCCCGCCGACCTGCCCATCCCCATCCTGGTCGCACAGCACATCGCCGACGGCTTCGTGGATGGCCTGGCGAGGTGGTTCTCGCAGGTGACGCCGCTGAAGGTGGAGATCGCCCGCTGCGCCAGTCGAGCCCTTCCAGCCCACGTCTACCTGCCGCCAGCCGGCCACTCGCTGGTCCTGGAACGCGACGGCACCCTCGGGCTGCGCCGGTGTCCTGGCTCCCTTTGCCCCTCGGGCGACGCGACGCTCTTTTCCCTCGCGGCCTCTCTGGGTGCGCGGGCGGCAGGCATCGTCCTGTCAGGCATGGGGGAGGACGGCGCCCAGGGCCTGGCGGCCATCCGGCGCGCCGGCGGGGTGACGTTGGCCCAGGACGAGGCGAGCTGTGTGGTCTACGGCATCCCCCGCGCCGCGGTCGCCGCCCAGGCAGTGGCGCACATCGCCACGCCCGAGGAGATGGCGCCTTTCATCATCCGCGCCGCCGCGCGCGCCCCGATCCCCGAGGAGGGGAACGAGTGATGTCGCCCTTTGCGTCGACCGAGCAGCTTGCTGCCGAGCCGTCTTTCGCGCTGTCTCACACCAAGGAGAGCCCATGAGCCGCTTCCGCTCCCTGCGATTCCGCTTCGCCGCCTTGTGCTTGCTTGCAGTTCTGGTGACGACCGCGACCTTGCTGACGGTGATGCACACCCAGGTACGCCAGCTCGTGGAAGACACGACGAGCGTCTTGATCCAGAGCGCCGAGTCCGAGACCGCCAAGGTCACTCGGGACGTCTACACCATGTGCCAGGTCGTCCACGAAGGGCTCCTCAACCAGGTGGACACCAACCTCCGCGTGGAGCGCCATCAGCTCGAGCAGCTGGGGGGCGTCTCTTTCGATCGCGCCGAGGTGGCCTGGACGGCCTTGGAGCAGGGCACGCGCGCAGAGGTTGCGCTCCGACTGCCGAAGATGATGATCGGCGGCAAGTGGTTGGGCCAGAACAGTGAGCCCACCGTCCCCACTCCCTGGGTGGACGAGGTCCAGAAGGCGCTTGGAGGCACCGTCACCGTCTTCCAGCGCATGAACGAGCGCGGAGACATGCTCCGCGTGGCCACCACCGTCGTGGATAGCGGCGGGAAGCGGGCCATCGGCACCTACCTCGCCGCCCAAGGGACCGATGGCGAAGCCAACCCGGTGATTGCCGCGATCCTGAGCGGCAACTCGTACCGGGGGCGCGCCTTCGTCGTCAACGACTGGTACATCACCGGCTACGAGCCCCTCCTGGACAGCGCAAACCGGGTCATCGGGATGCTCTATGCGGGCGTGAAGCAGGAGATCCCGCTTCGCTCCGGTCGCAAGGCGATCACCTCCATCGTCGTCGGCAAGACCGGCTACGTCTGGGCCGTGGGGGGCAAGGGCGACAAGAAGGGCCACTACTTCGTCTCCCTGAACGGCGCACGCGATGGAGAGGACGTCCACGAGATGAAGGACGCCGAGGGAAACCTGGTGATCCAGCAGCTCATCGCGCAGGGCCTGGCCACCCGCAACGGGTCCATCAACTACCAGCGCTATCAGTGGCTGAATCCTGGCGAGAAGGCCCCACGGCAGAAGCTCGCCGCGGTCACCTACGTCGAGCCCTGGGACTGGGTCATCGGCGCCGGCACCTACGAGGACGACTTCACCACCACGCTCCAGCGCGTCACCGACGTCGTCGCCAGCATCACCCGCTGGAGCCTGGTCAGCGCGCTGATGATCCTCCTGGCGGTCGTCGCCGCGATGATGATCGTCCTGCGCCGTCTGGCCAAGCCGCTCGACCAGCTGGTGCACGCCAGCGAGGCGGTGGCCTCCGGCGACCTGACCCAGAGCCTCGACGTGGA
>JACRCT010000073.1 GCA_016218885.1 Deltaproteobacteria bacterium
AGCAGGCCGAAGAGCCAGAGGGCCGCTGCCATGACCAACATTGCGTGACGCATGTGAGTTCTCCCGTATCCGCGCTGGCGCGCGGCGTTCAACAGGTCTGGACCGCCGTGCTCACAGGGAGGACACGGGCTCGCCAGGCTCGTCGGGCGAGGCGAGCCCCGAACATGAAGCCCTTTTCGATCGGCCGCAAGAGATGAAGCGCTCCAGCTTGCGCCAGACGAAGACGGGCAGGCCCGAGCGAGCGCGCCGCCTGGTCGGGACCGCGAGCCCCCGGCTTCGGCTCAGCGGCCGCTCAGGTCTCTGCATTGCCGGCATGGCCGGGGACGAGCGATAACGCCTCGAGCTGGCAGCGTAGCTGCTCGTCGGGCCCGACGTTCACCTCCAGCCACTGCCCCCGGGCTTTGCCTGCGGGCACGCACCAAGCGGTATCGCCCCGGCCATCCACCGCCGCGGTTGCTCCGGTCGCTCCGGTCGCTCCGGTCGTCTGGGGAGTCGCAGGAGAGGGCTCGATCGGAGCCCTGCTGGCCTCCAGGGCGACGCCCTGGGAGGAGGCTCGCGCCCTGATCCTCTTCCAGTGCTTGGCGGCTGCGAGGGGTAGTCGTCGTGCGGCAGGGGATGGATACCGAGTTGCACCTGAAGGTCCGGCAGCTTCTTGAGCACGGCATCTGGCGCCTCCCAGACGAGAGCGTCTCCTGTGCGCTTGAGGCCCTTGGGGGCAATCACCTTCTTCCGCCCCGCGAACCGGCCGAGCTCAACCCTCACAGCGAGGCTCGCCGAGGGGCCGCCCCAGGCCCCCGCGGGATAGAACGGGTAGCGCAGCGTGCGTTCCCCATATCGCCCGGCTGTGGGCGCCTTCCCCGCGAGCGCGGACCTTGGATTGGCAGACCAACGAGCCACGCCTGGCTCGCCCCAGGGCCCCTCCCCAGCAGGAGATATTCGAGTCGTCTCCGGGCTACGCCGCCGACCCTGTCTACCCGGACGACTGACCTTCCCCAACCCTCGCACCGCGGCGTACTCCCGCGGCCTCGGTTGAGCGCCGCAGCGCGAGAGGTGTAGCCTTCGCCCAGAATCGACGGCGTCCCGGAGGCTCAAGGCCACCTCCGTCCCATGCGTTTCCGTGGCCTTCGCTACCCGGGCGTTCCAGGCAACTTGCAGTTCGAGTTGCCTAGCGCTCGAAAAGTCCAACTGGAGGTCTCAATGCGCCTCTCGGCTCTGCTCGGGTGGTTCGCTCTGTTGACGGTCTCCGGCTGTGGCAGTGAGGTGGTGATCGCGCCAGCCGACTCCGGACAGCCAGTCGCGTCCGACACCGGTGCGGCGCACGCGGACGCGAGCACCGTCGTACCCGACGCGACCCAGCCGATCTTCGACGCTGCGACTCCAGACCTCGACGCTGCGGTAGCCGCGGTCGATGCCGCCACGCCCGAGCTCGACGCCGCGACGCCGGAAGCGGATGCAGCCATTCCAGAGCCAGATGCTTCCACGCCGACGCCGGACGCGTCCCTGGAGACGGACGCGGGCGCCGATCCCTGCGCGAATAACGGCGGCTGCGACCCGTTGACCACCTGCACCGTGACCGGCAGCACGCGCGTCTGCGGAGCGTGCCCATCGAGCTACACCGGGACCGGTGAGACCGGGTGCGTCCCGTGCAACCACGCATGCCCAACCCTCGGCCCAAGCTGCCACGCGGACGGCGTGACGCTCGAGACCTGCACCGCGGACGCCAGCGGCTGCCGAGTCCTTGGCAGCCAGACCTGCGCCGAGGGCTTCTGCAGTCCGACTTCTCTCGTCTGCGCCACCCCGACTTGCTCGGACGGGTTCAAGAACGCATACGAGACGGACGTGGACTGCGGCGGATCCTGCCCGACGCAGTGCCTCGACGGCCTGGGCTGCCTGGCCGCCGCCGACTGCGCCAGCGGCTTCTGCAGTCCGACCTCTCTCGTCTGCGCCACCCCGACCTGCACGGACGGATTCAAGAACGCATACGAGACGGATGTGGACTGCGGCGGGTCCTGCCCAACGCAGTGCCCCGACGGCCAGGCCTGCCTGGTGGCCGGGGACTGCGAGCACGGCTTCTGCGGCAGCGGCACCTGCGGCCTGGTCTTCACGATCGACCCTTACCAGAGCCCCACCAACGTCTCGCCGCTCGTGCTCACCGGCACCAAGGTCGCGGGCGCCGCGATCTGGGTCGATGGCGTGGAGCGGGTTCCTGCCGGACCTTCCTTGACCTGGCAGGTCTCGCTCACCCTTGTCGAAGGTCCGAACACCTTCCTCTTGCACGCGGTGCTCGGCGGCGCGAGCAGCCTGCCGTCGCCGGTCAACCTCGTCTACGACCTGCAAGGTCCGACCATCACCTTCACGCCGGGCGGTGGCGTGTTCCTGAACGGGCTGGAGGTGTCCGTCACGGCGAGCGAGCCGGCCACCGTCTACCTGACGCGCGACGGCTCCGTGCCCAACCTCTACTCCGAGGGGTTCGACACCACCCGCTCGCTGCGCGTCTTCGACGACACGGTCCTCACCGCCAGCGCCGTCGACCGCTCTGGCAACTGGACGGCCGCGCCGGTGTCGGCAGCCTTCGAGATCACCTCCGACGGCAACGCCTGGCGCGACGGGCCCGCGCTCGGTTCGCCGCTCGCCTTCGCCGGTGCCGCCTGGGACGGCGTCGCCGGGACGGGTCGGGTCTTCGTCGCCGGAGGGACCGACGGCACGAGCCCGACCGCGAGCGCCGGCCTCCACTCGCTGAGCAGCGGCGCCTGGTCGGCCTTGCCCGCCAT
>JACRCT010000897.1 GCA_016218885.1 Deltaproteobacteria bacterium
GAGCAGGTTGCCCAGGGCCTGGGCGATCCGGACCGCGTCCGCTTCGACCCAGACGGGCTCGGCGGGCAGGGACCAGCCCAGGGCGAGGCCGTGGGAGGCCAGGCTCTCGCGGCGATCGTCGAGGGTCGTGCGGACCAGCGCCCCGAGGTCCAACCGCTCCTTCTGCAAGAGGATCTTGTTGCGGGCGATGCGCGAGACGTCGAGGAGGTCGTCGATGAGCCGCGTCATCTGCGTGATCTGGCGCTCCACCATGTCCACCGCGCGCCCGAAGGCCGGGCTCTCCGGTCCCACCCGCTTGAGCAGGTAGGCGGCATTGCGCACCGGGGTCAGCGGGTTGCGCAGCTCGTGGGCGAGCAGCGCCAGGAAGTCGTTCTTGCGCCGGTCCTCATCCTCCATGAGCCGCTGCACCTGCTTCTGCTCCTCGATGTCGGTGGCGGTGCCGACCCAGCGCGCGATTGTCCCGTCGGGGCCCGGGAGCGGCAGGGCCCGCACCAGGTGCCAGTGGTAGGACTGATCGGAGCGGCGCAAGCGGTACTCGCTCTCGAAGGTCTCGCCGCTCTCCACCGATGACTTCCAGTGCAGGAGCACGCGCGAGCGATCGTCCGGGTGCACGAAGTCGAGCCAGCCACTCCCCAGCCCCTCCTCCACCGGGACTCCGACGAATTCCGGGCCACGCTGGTTGATGTAGTCGAGCGCTCCGTTGGCCGCCGCGGTCCAGACGATCTGCGGCATCCATTCGGCCAGGAGCCGGAAGCGCTCCTCGCTGTGGCGGAGCTGCGCGGTCTGCTGGGCCACGCGCGCGTCCAGCTCGTCACGCGAGCGGCGCAGCTCCCTCTCCATCTGCTTGCGCTCGGTGATGTCGGTGATGACCCCCAGGAGGATCGGCCGGCCGCACCCGTCGTGGCTGAGGGACTTGCGACTGAGGACGACGTGGACCTGGCCCTTCCCGTCGGTGAAGCGCTCCTCGCTCTCGTTGGTCATGCCGGTCCGCAACACCTCCTCGTCGCGAGCCCAGGACAGGTCGGCCTCGGATGCCGGGAAGAAGTCGTATTCGCTCCTGCCGAGCAGCTCCTCCCGGGGGTGGCCCAGGAGGAGGCATAGGCCGTCGTTGAGCGCGAGCCAGCGATGTTGCTCGTCCTTGACGAAGACGGGGTTGGGCAGCTCGTCGATGAGGCTGGCGAGGAAGAAGTCACCGCATCGCTCCTCTGCAACCCGGTGGTCGGGCAAGGGAACGAACTCGACGCTCGTCCAGTGGCCTCCCGGCTGCTTGCGGGCGATGAAGCGGCAGGTCAGAGCCTGCCCCTCGCGACGGCGCAGAGCCCCGATGAAGGTGACCGGAGTGCCCTCCTCGGAGCTCAGCGCGGTGGAGACGGCAGCGGAGGTCGCCCACACCTTCTCCTTGGAGGCGAGGCAGCTCTCGACCGAGCCGTAGCCCAGTAGCCTGGCACCTGCCTGGCTGATGGCGAGGATGGCGCCTTCGTCCGCCATCTCCAGCTCTCCAACGATGGATCTTTCGAGCACCTCCGTGCTCCCCTGGGGGGCAAGCGTCCAATGACGCCAACCCACTCTCAAGTATGGGCATCGCTCGAAAGTCCGAACGAGAGAGCCTGGCAAGACGCCACAGGAAGATGGCATGAGCCTCTCGCCGCGCCGTCCCTCCCAGGCCGGTGTCGAGCCGCGGCAAGCGCCCCAGGTTGAGGTGGGAGGTCCGCCATGCGCTGCAGAGACATCATGAAACGCGAGGTGTGGTCCGTCCGGCCGACCGAGCAGGTCTACCGGGCGGCGGAGAAGATGGCCGCGGAGCGGATCGGCTTCCTGCCGGTCCTGGACGCGATGAAGCGGGTGGTGGGGGTCATCACCGATCGTGACCTGGCCCTGAGGGTGGTGGCCCGGCGGCTGCCACCGTCCACGCCTGTCGAGGAGGTGATGAGTCGCGACCTCACCTGGGTGAAGGCCCTCGACCCGATTCGCAAGGCCGAGGAGCTGATGGCCGCGACCAAGCGCTCGCGCATCGCGGTCGTGGACGACTTCGGGGAGTGCGTGGGCATCATCAGCCTCTCGGACATCGCGCATGCAGTGCCGCACGATGAGTCCGGACAGCTGCTGGAGAGCGTCACCGGGCGCGAGGTCGCGCACGCCTGACGGGCAGGGCGAAAGGGTGAGCGAGGGCAGCGGGCTTGATGCCCGGGCGCGCGTAGGTGAGAGTCCTCCTGCGTGAACCTCATTCTTCTCGAGGACTCGGATTTCGATGGCAACGGGCTCGCCCGACTGGGCGGGCGGCGAGCTCGGCATGTGCGCGAGGTGCATCGCGCCCAGCCAGGCGACGAGCTCGTCGTCGGGCGGGTGAACCAGGGGGTAGGGCTGGGCAAGGTGGTGGCCAGCGCGGCCGCCGAGGTGGTGCTCGAGGTTCGGCTCGACGAGCCGCCGCCGCCCGCGTCGGGGATCGAGCTGCTGCTGGCGATGCCCAGGCCGAAGATTCTGCGCCGGGTGCTTCAGGCCACGGCCTCCCTGGGAATCAAGCGCATCGTCCTCGTCAACAGCTACCGGGTGGAGAAGAGCTACTTCGATTCGCCCCTGCTCGCTCCCGAGGAGCTGCGTGAGCACCTGGTCCTGGGCCTCGAGCAGGCGCGCGACACGCTCCTTCCCGAGGTCAGGGTCGAGAAGCGCTTCAAGCCCTTCGTGGAGGACTCGCTCGAGGGCCTGTGGGCGGGCGCGCGTCGGCTCATTGCTCATCCGGTGGGTGGCCAGACGCTCACCGAGGAGCTCACGGGCCGCCAGAGCGAGCGTGCCGTCGTCGCCATCGGCCCCGAAGGCGGCTGGATCCCCTATGAGGTGGAGATGCTCGAGGCCCGCGGGTTCGCGCGCTTCAGCCTGGGGCCGCGCATCCTGCGCGTGGATGTCGCCGTGCCGTACGTCATAGCCCAGCTCGACCTCGCGCGCCGCTGACCGGGCCCGTTGCCGCGCTCGACCAGGGTCGCTAGCATGCGTCTGTCTGAATCCATCTCGTCGAGGAGACCGATGCGCCTGAGCTCCTGAGTCTCGACCCGATTGCCTGGAGCGCGGTCCTCACCTCCGCGCCCGCTCGTCGAAGCCCGGAGCTTCTCGCATGCCCTCCCTTCATCTGCACGACGTTCAATTCGCCTATCTGGACTCTGTTCCCCTCTTCGAGCATCTCTGCCTGGACCTGGACGCCGGCTGGACGGGGCTCGTCGGAGAGAACGGCACGGGGAAGACCACCTTGCTGCGCCTGCTCACGGGCGAGCTCGACCCCGACGCGGGTCAGATCCGGCTCGAGCCTCGTCGCCTGCGAGTGCTCAAGTGCACTCAAACGGTCAGCCACCTGCCCGAGGATGTGGTCACCTTCGCCGCCGCCCTCGACGGTCCAGCGCGCGTCCTGCACGGGAAGCTGGCCCTGGAGCCCGAGGAGGTCGAGCGCTGGCCGACCCTCTCCCCCGGGCAGCGCAAGCGCTGGCAGATCGGTGCTGCCCTCTGGGCGCAGCCGGAGGTGCTGCTCCTGGACGAGCCGACCAACCATCTCGACAGCCAGGCGAGGGCGTTGCTCATCTCGGCACTGCGCAGCCATCGCGGCGTGGGCCTCGTCGTCTCTCATGACCGCGAGCTGCTCGACGGGCTGACGATCCGCACGGTCCGCTTCCACGGCGGGCGCGTGCAGCTGTACCGGGGAGGCTGGTCGACCGCTCGGCTCGAGTGGGAGGCCGAGGAGGCCTCGGAGCGCGACGCGTATCGCAGGCTCCAGGCGGAGCGGCGCCAGGTCGAGAAGCGGCTCGCCGATGCCCGCCGCGAGCGTGACTCGGCCCAGGCGAGCCGCAGCGCAGGCAAGCGGAAGAAAGGGCCGAAGGACCGCGACCAGGGTTCGATCCTCGCCAGCACCCGCGTCGAGTGGGCCGAGGGCCGGGTCTCGCGGCGGGTGCAGCTGGTTCGCCGGGAGCTGAGCCGATTGGAGGACGAGGTGGAGCGCTTCCAGCTCCAGAAGGAGCGCGGGCGAAGCCTCTTCGTGAGCTGGCAGCCGTCGCCTTCGCCGGTCCTCGTTCGCCTGGACCTGCCGGAGCTGACCGCCGGCCCCCGGCGTCTTCTGGGCAGGACCCAGCTGGTCGTGCGCCGTGACGAGCGCGTGCGCATCTGTGGAGCGAACGGCGTCGGCAAGACCACCCTGCTCGAGGCGCTACGGGCCCACGTCGCCGTCTCCCGGGATCGGCTCCTCTACCTGCCTCAGGAGCTGGCCGAGGAAGACGGGGC
>JACRCT010000898.1 GCA_016218885.1 Deltaproteobacteria bacterium
GACGACGACGACGGCGCGGCAGGGGCGGGCGGGCCCCCCCCCCCCCCCCCCCCCAACCCACCCCCGCCCAACCCGCGCCAGAGCCGCCGGAGGATTCCGAGGCCTCGCCGGTCTCCCAGATCATCGAGGGAGCCGAGGCGGGACAGGAAGAGCCGCCCGCAGCTCCTGACGCCAACCCCAGCAGCGATCCAGAGCGACCGAGCGCGGCCTCGGTGCGTGACGACGGGGCTCCGGCGGACATCGACCCCGCGAGGCTCGACCCCGAAGGGCTGAAGATCCTCAATCGGCTGCACCGCTTCGGGCACCTGGCCTACTTCGTCGGCGGCTGCGTGCGCGACCTTCTGGTCGGCCGGCAGCCCAAGGACTTCGACATCGCCACCTCGGCGCACCCGGGAGAGGTCCGCTCACTCTTTCGCAACTGCCGGCTCATCGGCCGTAGGTTTCGGCTGGCCCACGTCTACTTTCGGGGCGGCAAGCTCATCGAGGTGAGCACTTTCCGGGCGAACCCGACCGAGCTCGAAGACGGCGAAGAGCTGCCCGAGGACCTGCTCATCACCCGGGACAACGTCTTCGGAAACGCCGAAGAGGACGCGCGGCGCCGTGACTTCACGGTCAACGGGCTCTTCTACGACATCCGCGCCGGAAGGGTGATCGACTACTGCGAGGGGCTGACGGACCTGAGCGCTCGCAACATCCGCACCATCGGCAATCCCGAGGTGCGCATGCGCGAGGACCCGGTCCGTATCTTGCGGGCCGTGCGCTTCGCCGCACGCCTGGGCTTCGAGATCGACCCGGAGACCTACGCAGCGATGGAGGGCGCGGTCGAGGACCTGCCGCGCTGCGCTCCGGCGCGCCTTCTCGAGGAGGTGCTCAAGCTACTGCGCAGTGGCTACTCGCGCCGCGCCTTCGAGCTCCTGTATGCGCTGGGCGCCCTGCGGGTGCTGCTCCCCCCGGTCAGTGACCATCTGGATCGCGTGGGCCAGGAGGGAGCGGGCGATTTCTGGGCTAGGCTCGGCGCCCTGGATCTGCGGATTCAGCAGGCGCCAGTGGACGACTCGATCATCATCGCGGTGATGCTGCATCCGCTCGCCCGCGCCATGCCCGAGGCCGCCGACGTGGAGATGTCCTCGGGCGAGGCCGTCGACGCGTTGCTCGATCAGATGGTCCAGACCGCACGCCTTCCGCGGCGGCTGGCTGATCGCGCCCGTACGCTCTTGTGGGCCGAGGGCGTCCTCTCCGGCGAGCGCCGGCGACGGCGTTCGTTGGCCTCCTTCCGCCGGCACCCGACATTCCCCGACGCCCTCTTGCTGCTGGAGATCGGGGCGGAGGCCACGGGCAAGGGCGCCGAGGCGGTCGCGCGATGGAAGGAAGGCAAGGTCCCGGAGGCGCTCGAGGCCAAGCCTGTCGACGGCGGGGGCGCCAAGAAGAAGCGCCGGCGTCGTCGGCGCCGCGGTGGCGGGGACGTGCCGCCCCCCGCGTCGACTCCTCTGTAAGCGCGAATCCGGGGCCAGGCTCCGATTTCGAATCCGGGGCCAGGTTCCGATTTCCGAATCCGGGGCCAGGTTCCGATTTCCGAATCCGGGGCCAGGTTCCGATTTCCCGGCGCGCCGATCCCAGTTCGACTTCACCCCAAACCCGACTTGCCCAACGCCAATCCAGCCGGATGTCGCCGCAGGGCCACAGCTCATCCGCGGCCGGTCGTACACGGTTCTGAGTCCGCTGATTGACATCCCCCCCTTCGCCCGAGTCTGCTTCGTCGCCAGCGAAGTGGCCCGCGCATTGCTGAACCAGGGCCACGCCTACCGCCTCGGGAAGTGCCCTGCCATGCCTCTGCCCACGCTCCTTGCCGCCGCCATCGGTGCGCTCGCGGTCAACCCGCCGAGCATGCCCGCCACCGGGTCCCAGCAGTCCATCGTCACAGTGGACCGCACCTCCATGGTGCGCCTGTCGACCTCCAACCCTGCAGGCACCTCCTGCCAGGTCGTCGATCATCTGCGCGGCCCGTTCGCCTCCTCGGGAGAGACGGGCCGCACCAACTGCGACCTCGACCTCCTGCTCGACGCAGGGATCTACAAGGTCCGGCTGACCTCGCCGCTCAAGGGCAAGGGCTCCGTGACCCTCAAGGCAGAGCCATTCCAAGAGGTGAACTCGCCTCTGTTGCGCCTGGTCCCCGGCCGGACGATCGACCAGACCCTCAAGCTCCGCCAGCAGGCCTCCTTCTGGCTCCACCTCGACAAGCGCCAATTCGTCCCGCTGCGAATCTCGGGGCGCACCGCTGGCGAGGTGCAGCTGTGGAAGAGCGGCGTGTGGTCGGAGAGCGTCGAGGTGCGGCCCCGCTCGGTCAGCCCCACCCCGGGAAGGGCCATCCACGAGTGGTGGATCGGCCGCTTCCTCGAGGCCGGCGACTATCTCCTCACCGTCTACGGCACGGGGGCCCAGAAGTGGACCCGTGGTCCCGAGGACGACTCCCTCTCCGTCTCCTACCTCTTCGATCCCCTTCCGCCCGAGGGCGTGGTCGAGGCCGTCGTCCCCGCCACCGGAGTGCTGGTCTGGTCCATGCCCAAGGCTCGGCCCGTCGCCAATCTGCAGGTGGCGGTGAGCCCCGCTGCCCCGGTCGAGCTCTCCCTGCACTCCATGGGCGACGACGGGTCCTGGAGCATCCACTCGGTCGATCGCGCTTGCCGCGTGGAGGCCAAGGCGCTCGTTCCTCAGTGCACCGCAATAGGGCAGGAGGAACGATCGCACGCCATCGTGTTGCGGGGCCCTCCAGGCACCAGAGTGCGCCTGGAAACCGCGCGCTACGTCACGGGGGGCGCTCTCGCCGACGGCGACTACGGGCCGCCGAGCTCGGATGTGACCTTCGAGGCCACCGCCTCCGGGCCCCACCTGGTGAGCCTGCAGGACGTTCCGGCGGATTCCGATGCGGCGCCCCTCGCCTGCGTCCTGCGCCGCTCGCGACCGAACGGCGAGTGGGAGACGGTGGCCCGCGATCTGCTGCCGTTGGCCTCCGGCAAGGCCATCGAGCGCAGCTTCAACTACGACGGCAGCGAGCAGGCCGTGTGGTTCGAGGTCGCCAGCGGTGGCTCCGTCTCGCTCAGCACCTCTGGTGAGCGCAAGAGCCGCTGCGAGCTCTTTCGCATCGAGTCCTCCGGCTCGCGCAGCCGGGTGAGCGAGACCACCGAAGCGCCGGGCTGCAAGCTGGAGAAGAACCTTTCGCCCGGCGCCTACGAGCTCAAGCTGTACGAGGGCAGCTCGGGCATCGAGACCCTGCGCCTGGCTTCCGAGAGCAAGTCCTGGTTCGGGTCGGGCAAGCCTGCCGAGAAGATCCCGGGCGCCAAGACCGGCTGCCTCTTCCCCAAGGTCGTCCTCGAGAAGGGCGCCGCTTACCGCATCGAGGCCAATCGCTACGCCCAGGGCGCGCGCGGCCTCTCTGTGCGCTTCCACCCGCTCGCCCTCGATCGCCTGTTGGCCTTCGAGCTCGCCCCGGGCGCGACCCTCGAGCTGCCGGTCGCGGCGGGCAAGCCTCTATCCGTCGCCGCCGAGGGCCCGGTCTCGGTCGCCTTCGCTGGTGCCAGCCATGAGTGCAAGGACGGCTCTGCGTGCCGGCTGCCGGAGACCTCTGTCGCTGGGGCGCTGCTACTGACCAGTCGAGCTGCTGGGCCCGTTACCGTGCGCCTCTCGCGGCCACTTCCGCCGCCGCCGGTCGAGCCGTTGCAGGCCTACGCCCCCACCTTCGCCCCCGTGCCCTCCCTGGGCCTGGACGCGCCGGTCCACTTCGACTTCGCGCGCACAGAGGCCCACTCGCTGGTCTTCGACATCAAAGAGGCCGGGCTCTATCACTTGACCACCACCGGTCTGCTCGCCACCGAGTGCCAGGTACGCACCCCCGCCTCGCCGGGTTTGGCCTCGAACACCACCGGAGGCCGCGGCCGCAACTGCCTGGTCGCCGCCTACCTGCGGCCCGGGCGCTACCTGGCCACCGTCAGCACCGTCGGCGAGAGTCGCGGCCGCGCAGGGGTGCAGCTGGAGCGACGTCCCTCCCGCCCGGGACCCGAGACGGCCATCGATTCGACGGTCTTCTTCAAGACCGACGCCGACACGCTCCTGTCCCAGAAGCTGCTGGTGGGCGGCAAGGCCGGTGGCCGGGCGAAGCTGGAGACCATCGCCCGCGGCGCTTCGGTCTCCTGCCGGCTGGAGGACAAGGACGGTTGGCCGGTCGAGCCGGTGCCTACCCCCTGCTCGCTCACGCGCGAGTTCGCGCCTGGCCAGTACTTGTGGGTCCAGCTGCCGCTGACCGTGGAGAGCATGCGACGCACCCAGTTCGAGAAGATCCGCCCGCCGATCGTCCTCAAAGGCGGCAAGCCCCACACCATCGGCTTCAACCAGTGGTACCAGGCCAAGCTCGGCAAGTCGGGCAAGGACGAGCTGCTCTTCGAGCTCGAGGCCGAGCTCGACGTCCAGCTCGCGCTCACCGATTCCATGCAGGGTCGCCTCTACAGGGTGGCCGAGGACGGCGGGCTGGCTCCGGTGGAGTTCATCTCCCCGCAACAGGCGCCTGCGGCGCAAGAAGGCCAGTACGAAGGCGAGGGTGAGGGCGAGCCGGTGCCGGACGAGGGAGTGGAGAACGAGTCGGGTTACCAGGAGAGCTCGGGTGAGGAGGGTTTCGAACAAGGTGAGGGTGGTGGTGAGGACTCGTCCTATTCGCCTCCATCCGCTCGATACGAGCCGCCGCGGCCGACGCTGCGGGTGAGCATGCCCGAAGGACAGGCGCTGCACCTCGCCGCCGGGCGCTACAAGCTGATCGCCGAGCACAGCC
>JACRCT010000899.1 GCA_016218885.1 Deltaproteobacteria bacterium
GAGTGGAACGACCGGTTGGAAGAGGGGCAGGGGGCAAGGAATGAGGGTCCTCGTCATCAGCGCAGGTTCTTGAGGAAAGGCCCTCACCCGGCGGCTTCCTGACGGAAGCCGCCGACCTCTCCCAGACGGTTCGGGCGAACGCTTAGCGTTGCGCCCGAACCGGGGGGAGGTTGGGGTCCATGAAGCCCGCGACCGCCGGAGGTGGGCGAAGAAAGGCCGCGGAGTCGATCGCCAAGGAGCGAGCTCCGCTCTCCGAAGGGAGTGGAACGACCGGTTGGAAGAGGGGCAGGGGGAGAGGGCCTTGCTACAACCCCCGCGAGGACAACACCTCTGTCCCCTCGCGGTCAGCGAACGAGCACGGGGCGCGGCGAGAGGGAGCCGTAGAAGCCGCAGCCCGCGGTGCGTGACTCGATGGTCTGGTCGCAGTCGAGCTGGATGGTGATGGATTGGTCAGGCGGGCCGGTGAGGCCGAGGATCGTGAAGCGGGCGAAGCCCACCACGGTCTGCATGCCGTTGAACTTCCCGCAGCCATCGGGGGTGGACGCGATGGGTGCGGCCACGCTGCGCCCATTGCGCGCGATGAACCGCTCGAAGGCGTTGATCACTCCGTTGTTGAGGTTGTTCCCGTTGCCTATCCCGACGTCGTTCCCGACCTGCGCGCTCCGGCAGTCGCCGTCGAGGATGTCGATGATTCCCGAGGTGCTCACCGATCGCTCATCGGCTTCGAGGTTGGTGAATCCGATGTTGTCGAGGGTGTCGCTGCGGAAGACCAGCGTCTGACCGCAATTCAGGGTGCCGTCGGCCTGGCGGATGATGCACTCGGCAAAGACCAGCGGCACGGCGCAACCGTCGCAGGGCGCGCCGTGAACCGCCACCGCCTCGGCCGTGACCGAGGCCTCGCGCTGGCCCCCCGTGAATCCGGTGAAGAAGACCTCCAGCGGGTTTGAGCGCGCGCCCTCCCGCCCCGCCTGGACCCGCACCGCGTTGACCAACAGAGGATCGAGGATGGGGGTGAAGGCCGCGGCACGCGGCTGGAGGCGATCCCAGATGCCGAACTCCACGTCCGCGGCGGCGTCGATGGTCACCGACAGGCCGCGGTCGGTGGTGTGCCGCGCGGCGAAGTCGGCCGCCTTGGCTTGGGCGCGGGTGAGCCCCTCCGCGGTCCCGTCGAGCTCGAAGGCCCCGGCGAGCGAGGCGGAGTCGCAGGCGGTCTGCAGCTGGGTGCGGACCACCATCAGGTGACCGACGTTGATCACCAGCGCCAGGAAGCCTCCCAAGGCGGCGAGCATCAGCGCCACGGTGATCGCCGAGGCGCCACTCTCGGACCGCCTTCGCTGCTTCGCGGGATGGGCTGCCATGGCCGTTACTTCCCGCCCTGGGGGACGCTCGGCGGGGGCATCATCGGATTGGTGTTGGCATAGCCGGCAGGAGAGGGCGCCACGAAGAGCACCGGCGGCTCTTCGACCGCCACGCCGCGCGGGGCGAGCGAGCGGCGGTATCCCTCGGAGACGATCGCCGCTTCCTGTGAGTCGAGGCCGGTCGCCGCGACCGCGGGCGGCTTGGTCGGCTCACGCGCCGCCTGGCTCGTGAAGACCGCGCGCGCGGCGCGTCCGGTGGTCCCATCTCCCAGGTGCGTGGGACCTGCGCAGCCGGCGCCCCAGGTCGCTCCCGCTGCCAACAGCAGAGGCCACAGCCCTCGTGCTCCCATCCTCCCCCTCATCGTTCCTGCTCCTTTCCCGATGCTGCCTCCGACGCCGATGGCTGCAAGAGCCCAGGCACCCCCGGACGGCCGAGCCGGGCTGCCACGTGGGCCAGGTTCGCCCGGGCCTGCTTGGCGCCGGGGTCGAGCCTCATTGCCTCCAGGTAGAGCTCGTAGGCCTGGGCGAGGTTGCCCGCGAGCTCGTAGGCGAATCCCAGATTGTTGCGGGCCTCGGCGGGCGGACCGGCGTGCCGGAACTGCTCGGCGGCCTGCCGGAAGTCCCCGGAGCGGGCGAGGGCGAAGCCCAGGTTGTTGCGGATGCGCCCGTCGGCCGGCTGCAGCCGCACCGCCCGCCGATAGTCCTCGATCGCCAGGGCAAGCTGACCGCGTGCGAAGCGCGAGAAGGCCAGGTTGTTCAGGTAGCTGGCGTTGTCGGGCTCGAGCTGCACCGCCTTCTCGTGGTGCGGCAGCGCCTCCTCGCGGCGCTCGGCGAGGTCGAGGAGCACCCCATACTGGGCGTGGGCCCAGGCGTAGTCCGCTCGCAGGCGCACCGCCTCGGCGAGCTCGGTCTCCGCCTCGCGCAGCAGACCCTGCTCGCGCAGGGCGACGCCGCGCAGCGCCAGCACCTCCGGGTCCTGGGGCGCGCGACGCCAAGCCTCGGAGAGGACCTCCAGCGCCCTGGCCGGCTCGCCGCGCGCCAGCGCATGCCGCGCCAAGGCCTTGTACAGCCCGGCCGGATCCTGTGCCGGGCGGTGGTGCGCGCAGCCGGCGAGCGCCATGACCAGCACCAGCGGGAGGAGGGGAGGACGGCGCATGATCAGGGTCCTCCGAGAGCGGGGTAGAGCGACTGGTAGATGTTGACCGCCGCCGGCCCCACCACCACCGAGATGAGGCTCGGCAGGATGCACAGCACCAGCGGCACGGTGAGCTTGACCGCCACCACCGCCGCCCGCTCCTCGGCGCGGTACATGCGGCGGGTGCGGATGCCCTGGGCCTGCACGCGCAACGCGACCCCCACGCTGGTGCCGAACATCTCCGACTGGGCCAGCGTGGCCGCCAGCGACTTGAGCTCGTCGCAACCGGTGCGCGCGAAGAGCCGGCGGAAGGCCTCGGTGCGCGGGATGCCCGCCCGGACCTCCAGGAAGGTGAGGTTGAGCTCGTCGGCCAGCTCGGGTGCGCACAGGGCCGAGTCCTGGGAAACGCGCAGCAGCGCCGCATCCAGCCCCAGGCCTGCCTCCACGCAGGTGACCAGCAGGTCGAGCGCATCGGGCAGGGCCTTCTCGAGCACGGCCCGCCGCTGGGCGATGCGGGCGGCGAGCCAGAGGTTGGGCAGGTAGAAGCCGCCGGCGCACAGCCAGACCGCGATGGGCAGAGCCAGCCGCAGCGGCTCGGAGAGCGAGGCGTGCCATGCCAGGAACGCGAGGGGTAGTCCCAGTGCCAGCAGGACCTTGGCGGCGAGGAACACCTGCAGCGCCGAAGCCCGCCGGTGGCCGGCCTGGATGAGCCGCTGCCTCAGGCGAGAGGCCTCCCGCTCACCGCCGCGAGCGAAGCGGCCGATTGCCTGGAGCGCACGCGAGGGGGGCACAGCTTCCACCGCCGGCGCCGCCTCCTCGAAGAGGTCGGCGCGCAGCCGGCGCGCCAAGGGATCGCTCCTGCGCCGCAGCAGTCGCACCCCGAGGCCGAGACCCGCCAGCGCGACCCCCACCAGCGCCGAAGCGATCGCGGTCATGAGCAGCCCAGAGTCCATTGACGCCGCCCCTTTTCAGAAGTCGACCTTGCTCATGCGGGCCATCCACAGCCCGCCGAAGAGCCAGCTCGCCGCCGCGTAGACGAAGATGAGCTGGCCCATCGGATTGTCGAACAGCCGCGACAGGTAGCTCGGGTTGATGATCGCCAGCAGGGCCATCATGCCGATGGGCAGGATCCCCAGGACCATCCCCGAGACCCGACCCTCGGCGGTCAGGGCCCGCAGCTTGGCGTGGAAGCGGTAGCGGTCGCGGATGGTGGTGGCGATGTTTTCCAGGATCTCGGCGAGGTTGCCGCCGGTCTCCTTCTGCACCACGACCGAGACCGCGAAGATCTTCAGGTCGCGGGTCTGCGGGCAGCGCGCGGTCATGTTCACCACCGCCTGCTCGACCGCGAGGCCCAGCATCTGCTCCTCGTACGCCCGGC
>JACRCT010000900.1 GCA_016218885.1 Deltaproteobacteria bacterium
CTCTTCGAACGCCGGCAACCTCTTCTCTCGCTTCTCGAGCAACGCCAAGACGGCGACCCCGTCCCTGCACTCGACCACCGCCGGCTTGCCGACCTCGCGAAGAGCGAAGGCGGCCTCCATCAGGCGCAGGTCTTCACCGTCCTGGCCGCGTGCGAGCAATCCGAGGTCGCCGTCACGAGTCCGCTCCGGTCCGTCCCCATCCCGGGCGAGCTTGGCGAGGTCCTCCCCGTGCCGGGCCCGAGCCGCCCACTTCTCAGCGCGCGCTCGCGCCTTCGCTCGATCAGCGGGACTCGCCCCTTGAGGAACCGTGGCTAGGATTCTCCTCACGCGTACGCGCTCGGGCTGAGCGAACTCCTCCCTGCGAGCATCGAAGTAGGTACGGAGCTCGGCGTCCGATGCGGACCCCGCGGCCTTCTCCTCCGCAGCCAGGAGCGCCTGCACGATGAGCCGCTCCTCCAGCTCGGCGACCTGACGTCGAATCTCGGGATCCGAGTCGAATCCTCGCTGTCTCGCGTCGGCGATCAGGAGACGCTTGTCTCTGATCGAGCGTGCCAGCTCATCACGCCCGGGACCGCTGCTGAAATTCTCACGCAAGGCCGGGGGCATCCGATTCAGCTCGCGAGCGACGTCTTCGCGAGTGACCGCCCCGCCGGGGAAGGTGACGACCACGCCGGCATCGACCGCAGCGTTCTGGAGAGCCTCTGTGCCACAGGCGGCGAAAGAGGTCAGGCAGGCAAGGAGAAGCCCCACAGCCGTCTTCCGCACGAGATGCGACTTCACATGGCCATCCTAAGGCACGAAGTTGATCGGCAGCAGGCGGTCATGATACGGCCTGCCAGAGATCACTGTCCACTGGTAGTACGTGTCCCCTATTTGCCAGCTTCACACTTGCTGTACTTTTCCGCCGTCCACGGAGCAAGCATGCGATTCGGGGTCTTGGCCCTCGCGACGCCACTCACCTTGTGTGCATGCAGCTCCTCCTCCTCCCCAGCGACCGCGCCCTCGCCGGCAGTGGCCACAATCAACGACCGCGCCATCACGGTAGCCGACTTCAAGTCACGGCTCGCAGAGCAAGCCCCCGCCATTCGCGTGCGGTACAAGACGCTCGATCGCAGGAAGGAGTTCTTGGACAACCTCGTGCGCTTCGAGGTGATGCTCCAGGAGGCCCAGCGTCGCGGTCTCGAGAACGACCCGGAGGTGAGAGCGACCCTCGAGAAGCTGCTGGTGCAGCGGCTCTTGCGCGCCAGACAGGAGGAGGTCGAGAAGGGCAGCGCGCCGAGCGAGGCCGAAGTCCGCAAGTACTACGAGGAGCACCTGGCCGAGTTCGTGCGACCGGCCCGCGTCCGGGTGAGCCACGTCTTCTTCGCCTCGCCCAAGGGCGACCCGAAGCACGCGGCGGCCCGCGACGAGGCTGCGCAACTCCTTGCCGACATCAAGGCCAAGGAGGCTGGTTCGAGCACGGCTGCGTTCGCCGAAGCCGCTGCCTTGCGCTCGGATGACCAGTCCACCAAATCGCTGTCCGGCGACCTGGGCTACAAGACTCTGGAGGAGCTTACGCAGACGTGGACTTCTCCGGTAGCCACCGCGGCCATGGCGCTCAAGTCCATCGGCGAGCTGAGCGGGCCAGTCGAAACCAGCAAAGGGTTCCACCTCCTGAAGCTCACCGGGCGCCAGGAAGGAATGGAGCAGACGCTTGAGTCCGTGAAACCGCGCATCGAGAGCCGCCTCACGCTGGAGAAGCGGGCACGCGCCTTGGACGATTTCGCGGGCGAGTTGAAGGCCAAGGCCACCGTGAAGATCGATGAGCGCCTTCTCGAAGGGATTGACGTCGACAACGTGGGGACGGCGCCAAGCCCATAGCAGCGACCGCGCGACGAGTTCGACGGTCCCTGCAGCCTGTCGCCCCCTGGCCTCTCGCCCTACCTCAGCAGCCCGAGCGCCGGCTCGAGCCCCTGGAGCAGATAGGCCATTCGGGTTCCGTCCTGGGAGGGGACGAGCCCAGTGACTGCGACGCCCCAGCTCCCGAGCGCTGCATAGGGCTCCAGGGCGAGCTCTCCCTCGCCGCGCAGGCCGGAGATGGCGTAGACCCTGCCTCCCATGAAGCCCGCGTACACCGCCGAGCCATCCGGAGCCACGGCGACCGCGGTCACCCCCTGCGACCCGAGTGCGCGGGGCGTCCCCCACTCCCCGTCCGCTCCGCGGGTCACGATGAAGGCGTCCCCGTAGTCGTGCGGGGTCTTCTTCGCCCTGTAGTCCAGAGCCGACGCCAGTGGGACCGCGGCCACCGCCAGGACGTCGCCTCGTCTCGAGAGACTGACCTGGGTGACCAGCCGCGCCCCCGGCAGGCTCAGCTTCCACTGCGCCGAGCCCTTGGATTCCCCGGCCACCGAGACCGCCACCAGCACCTCGTCGCGTGGCTCAGACGCCTCGGGAGTAGCCGGATTGACCCTCTCCACGAGGGTCCGCGTCGTCGCAGAGAAGGGAACATAGACCAACCCGCGCTCAGGGTCGGTCGCCATGGGCACGAAGGACAGGTAGGGCGTCAGGGAGCCTTGGCGATGGGCTGGGCATACGGCACCACTTCCCGGTTCGGGCGCGCACGTCACGGCGATCGCCTTCGGGACCTCGAGACCGCTGAACTGAACCTCGCAGGAGTCGCCCCCTGCCGGGCAGGTCCACCCGAAGCTGAGCCCGCGACTGCGCAGCGCCACGAACCCTTCCTGCCATGCCGCGACGCCGAGGTACCGCTCTCCCTCCGGCGGCTCGAGGGCGCGCCCATCGATGTCCTCGGCGCTCCGTGCGTCGACGGGGACCTTCAGCAGCAACGGACCGTGGTCGGGCGCCTTGTTCGGCGGGTCGAGCACCAGCCCCAACGTCATCCCTGCTCCTGCCGCACCGACCATGCCCGCGCCCAGGCTCAGGGTGTCAGCCAAGGCAGCGACGCCGGCGCCGAGCTCGCCAAAGGCGACACCACTCAAGTCGGGCGAGACCGCGAGAACCTGCTCCGAGCCGTCGGCGAAAGTGAGTCCTCGCAAGGTGAAGGCGTGCGACCAGCCTACGATCTGCGCCGGAAGGGAGCCGTCGATCAGCAGCGCTGCCGGTCCACGCTCTTCCACTCCAGAGCTGGTCGTGCCTGCGTAGATGCTCGGATAGGTGGGGTGCCGTGCCAGGCGGACGATCGGGCTGGTCGTCGTGCCGAAGCGCCGGACGTTGTTCCGGTTGTCGAGATAGTCGATGCCCACCGCGGTCACTCCCGTGAGACCACCCGCGAGGAAGCCGCCTTCGCCGTCGCCGGTCAGGCTCGTCGCCCCCATCGGGACCAGCTCTGCCAAGAAGGCTCCCGGGGTCACCTCGTAGTAGAGGACCCCGGCTTCATCGAGCATCGCCGCGTGGCCTGCCGAAGTCGCGGCGTCCACCGGGCGGCAACCGTCAGCTCTGAGCGCTTGCACCTCGGGTTCGGGGGTGACCCTGAGCTGCCCGGCGACCACCGCATAGCCCCAGCCCTCTGCCTGGCAAGCGCCGTTCTTGGCAGAGAACCCCACCATCCGTCCCGCGGTCGCAGAGCCTGCGCTCAGGGCGAAGGCCTCGATCTCGGGGGCACCGATCGCAGGGGTTCGCGGCAAGGTCGCGGTCAACGGGTCGTTGCCTGGCCGCGACCAATGGAGCACCGTGGCGCCGAGCCCACCGGCGAGCTCTACTCGCGAGAGCCACAAGGCCGCTCCCTGTAGCTCGTCCCAGACGACCCGGGAGGCTGCGCCCACCGGAATCCGCTCCAGACCCGCCATGTCCTCTACCTGCACCACGGTGGACATCGTGGAATCCGGCCGAAGCTCAACCACCGCGCTGCCACCCCCATCGGCTCGTATCAGCCTGACGTACAGCCTCGCCGCCACGGCCGTCACCTCGACCGGCGTCAGCTCCCCCAGGCCCAACCCGTAGAAGGTCAGATATGCGGGCGCCTCGCCGTCCGATGAGAGCGGGGCCAGGGCGACCCGCCGCAGGGAGAGGTCGGTCAGAGCCATGTAGGTCTCGCCCAGGGAGACTGCATAGGGCCGTGTGAGCAGCCGAGCGTTGCCGAGGTCGCCTTTGCCCTGCAGATGGCCGGGACCGAGGAAGAGCACCTTCTGTGCGGCCTCCACCTCGCGGATCGACGTGCGCAGCCTCACCGCCTGCGGCTCGCGAGGGAGGTCTGCCGGTACCTCGACCTCCGCTTGCGTGTCCGAGAAGGCGACCACGCGGGCTGCCGCCCCTCCGATGCTCACCAACGGTGCCTGAGCGTCATCGCCAGCGAGATGGGCGCCCTTGATCCAGATCGATTGGCCGGCGAAGGCATCGTCGGGCGTCACCCCGGTGATCTCGGGAGGTATCTGCGACGGCAGCGCGAAGTCGCGGCATGCCGACAGATAGAGGCAGAGGACGGCCAAAGGGAGCAGGCGCATGGCCCAGACTTCAGCCCGCCACCGCCCGTCTGGTCAATCAGCAAAGAGCCAAGGCAAAAAAATAGCCGCCTGACCCCTGGGGGGGGGTGGGGCCAGGCGGCCAGGGCCCGGCGAACCGAGCCCGCGGCCACTCTAGTTTCCTGCCGGGCAGGCGCCAGCGCCGGAAAGTGAAGTACAAGACACTCCACGCACGCGGTTCCGGGCGGCGCGGGGTGGGATAGAGTGGCGACCGCCATGCAGAAGCGAACCAAGATCGTCCTGAGCGACCTGCACATCGGCACCGGGCACGCCAAGGGCCGGCCGAACTTCTTCGAGGACTTCGTCGATGACGATCGCCTTGCCCAGCTCTTGGGGAGGCTGTCGCAGCAGCTGGGCGACGAGGACGTCGAGCTCATCATCAACGGCGACTTCTTCGACCTGCTCAAGGCCCCGGTCAACGGGCTCTTCCCCGAGGCCATCACCGAGAGCATCGGCACGCTCAAGGTCGAGCTGTGCCTGCGTGGCCACCCCAAGGTCGTGGAGGCGCTGCGAGCCTTCCTGCGGGGCGGCAAGGCCCGGCGCATCACCTACCTGCCCGGCAACCACGACATGGAGCTCATCTTCCCCTCGGTGCGGCGGCTGTTCAGCAAGACCGTCTGCGGGGCCGAGAACGACGAGCGGATGCGCTACATCGTCGACCGCGACCACTACCGCCTGGAGGGCGGAGTGGAGATCCACCACGGGCACCAGTTCGAGGCGCTCAACGCCTTCGACTTCCGCCAGCTCACGCTCGAGAAGGGCCTGCCCGAGCCCATCCTCAACCTGCCCTGGGGCAGCCTCTTCGTGCTGCAGGTCCTCAACAAGTACAAGGAGGAGCGTCCCTTCCTCGACCGGGTCAAGCCCTTCTGGCCGCTGATGGTCGGCGGCCTCTTCGTGGACACTCGCTTCACGGCCCGGGCCCTGGCCAACATCGGCTACTACTTCCTGCGCGCCCGGGCGAGCCCGCTGTGGCGCCGCCGCCGCCCGTTCACCAAGCTCTCCAAGTTCCTGCTCAATGAGCTCAGCTTCTTCGAGAAGCACGAGGACACCGCCCAGCGCCTGTTCAAGAACGACCCCTCCCTGCGCGCGGTGATCATGGGGCACACCCATACCGAGATGGTGCGGACCTACGGGCGCGGCGAGCGGATCTACGTCAACACCGGCACCTGGATGCCCATGGTCAACCTGTCCCTGGGCAACCTGGGGCAGTCCGCCCAGCGCCACTACGCCCTGATCCGCTACACCGATCACGGCGAGGCCCGCGTCTCGCTCATGCGCTGGCACGGGCGACGCGCGCTGCGGGAAGAGGTGACGTTCTGATCGCCAGCTTCGCGTAGCGCGCAGCCCGGCAACGGTTGCTGCCGCAGGCCCGGGGACGCTGGACGGCCGTCCCCTCTCTCAGCGGGGTGGTCGTCGTCCGTTGCCCGCGCCATCGACCTCGAGCACGGAGGCCCCGGCGCGCGAGCGCCGGGGCCTCCGGAATCATCTGGAGCGTCGACAGGCCAGGTCAGTTGCAGTTGCGAGAGCCCAGCCCATCGATGGTGTCCTGGGCCTGGGTGTCCCACTCCGCGGACGGATCGAAGGCGTTGCTGCCGTCGGGGTCACCGGAGACCACGGAGCACTTCCGGCGCAGGGTCTTGTTGAGCGTCGAGACCCCGTTGGCCACCCACTCGGCCCCGGGGTCGGTGCCGATCTGGCCGATCACGTCGACGTTGTTGCCGCCGCAGACCAGCGCCACGCTGTCGTCGCCGTTGAAGTTCACCACCGACGAGTTGCGCAGGTTGCAGACCGCCAGGATCCCCGCCGAGGCGGAGGTGTTGCACAGGACGAAGGTGCTTCCCGGCTGCAGGTCGCCGGTGAGGGCGAGGGTGGCCGAGGGCGAGCTGGCGCCGTTGGAGTACAGCTGTACCTCGCACTGGGTCAGGTCGACCTCTGCTGCCGTGCCGTTGTAGAGTTCGAGCGCCTTGTTGTTGCTGGAGCCCTCGAGGTACTCGCTGAACATCAGCGTGCCGTGAGCGAGCTGCACGTCGACGATCGCCGGGGTCGCCACCAGGGCGCCGGCCTGGGCGGTGGCATTCACCGCCACCCCCATGACCTCGGAGCTGCCGGCGGTGAAGTCGAAGCTGGCAGTCCTCTGCCCGGCCACGATGGTCACCGTGGACGGCACCGAACCTCCTGCCGCA
>JACRCT010000872.1 GCA_016218885.1 Deltaproteobacteria bacterium
GGCACATGCGAGCTACGACCCTGGCCTTCCTGTTGACGCTTGGTGCCTCCGGGTGCGTGGGGAACGTGCTTCCTGCGGAGGAATGGGCCGACGTGGGCTCACCCGATTCGGAGCAAGGCAACGACGCAGACACAGGCCCGGTCGCCGATGTCGGCCAGCGCCCCGACGCTGCGGCCGACGGCGGCGCTCATGGCGATGAGGCTGACGGCGGCGGTCACGGCGATGCGGCTGACGGCAGTGAGAGCGCTCCGGAAGACGGGGGCGGCTGTACTCCCGGGAGCCGCCGCTGCGAAGGAGCGGTCCCCTGGGTGTGCGAGGGGGACGGGACGACCTGGACCTCGCAGCCGGCGTGCCAGGCGCCGCGCACCTGCCGGCTGGGCGCGTGCGAGGACCCTCCGGACAGCGAGGCACCGTCGATCTCCATCACCGAACCCAGCGCCGCGGGCTCCTTCAGCACGTCGAGCCAGACGATCGATCTCGCCGGCACCGCTGCCGACAACGTCCGCCTCGAGGAGATCGAGGCTCAGATAGGGAGCGGCTCTTGGACGGCGTGCCAGGGCACGAGCTCCTGGACATGCACGGGGATCGCCCTGTCGCCGGGAGCGAACATGCTCACGGTCCGCGCCCGCGATGGCGCCGGCAACCACGGCACCGACACGCTCGAGGTCACCCGGCTCGTGGTGGAGTACGACATCTTCAGCCCGCAGCGCGAACCGCTGTTCGCCACCGGCGACGTCACGATCTCGGGGAACCGCTTCTACGTCGCGGGGCAGCCCTGGTTCCCCAAGACCGACTTCCTCACCGCCATCGGGCCCGGCAACGACGTCGTCACCTACACGACCCACTGCTACCTCTCGCAGAGCAGCTCGCGCCAGCAGACCCTCCGGGACGGGCTCAAGGCGTCGGGCTACAACTCGATCTACATCTACACGCTCAACCAGGGCGACTACAGCGCCGGCAGCCGTCCCGAGAACGTGGTGACCCCCTACGGGAACGGGGGCTGGTCCTTCGACGTCGGCAACCTCAACGCGGGGCGCATCGCCGCCTGGCAGGCGGAGGTGGCCTCGCTCATCAACGACCACCAGCTCAAGCCCTTCCTCTGGCTGGCGGCAGACGACTCCTCGGCCATCAGGACCGCCAGCATGGCGACCCTCCAGACCTACCTCGACCACATGGTGGCCGCGTTCGACTCCTACCCGGTGCTCTACGTGATCGGGCTGGAGGTCGACGAGTACTGGAGCGCGAGCACGGCGCAGGCGCTCGGCGCCTACCTCAAGAGCAAGACGAGCCGGCCGGTCGGCGTCCACCTCACCATCGCCGAGACCCGGGTCGTCGACAGCGCGTACAAGCAGGGGTTCGACTTCATCATGGCGCAGCTCAACTCCCCGCAGTCGAACGCGCAATACGTCTCCGACGTGAACAGCTACGTGCTCACCGATCGGCCCTACATCGCGGCCGAGTTCAACGTGACCGGCAAGGGCTCGGGGGGCGAGGCGGAGCCCACGGTGACTGAGCGGTCCAAGGCGATCGGCCGGGTCATCGGAGGGGTGGGCTCGCCGTCCAAGGTGGCGGGCATCGGCAACGGGATCGCTCTCTACTGATCCGGGCACCTGCGACCCCTCACGGCGGGCGCGGCGTCCAGCCCGAGCTACTGGCGCAGGGCGGTGAAGCTCACCGTCAGCTTCGGGGCGAGGGGCTTGGGGGCGACGGCTACGAACCCGCCGAAACCTGCCTCGCTCTGCAGTGCGGACGGGGCCTCGGTCCAGGACACCACGCCGCCGACCTCGACGGGGCAATCCAACGCGATCAGGCCCAGGACCCGCTCCTCGAGCATGGGCAGCGCTTCATCGCAGGCGCTCTTGAGCTGGTCATCGCCGAGCGTGTAGCTCCATTCCGACAGGGTGATCGTCAGGCCCAGCCCGTTCTCAGAGATGCGCCTGACGATCTGCTCGCACGACACCGCGGAGAGCATCTGGGCCTTGAGCTCGCTCTGGCCGGCGGCATCCATCGCCTGATCGACGATCTTCTGGACCAGGGCGCCGAACCGCAACGCGACCCCATGCGGGTCGACCTCGAGCGATTGGCCATCGACTTCCTTGCCTGACCACTCGGCGACGATCGGCGCGCCTGCCTCGGCAAGGGCCTGAGCGTCGAGACGGTAGGTCGCCCCTCGGTGCTGATACGCGAAGCTGGCGAAGGTCTCCGTCCCCTTCATGCTCTTGGGGAGCATGCCCGGCTCGAGCTCGATCCTGCTCTCCACGTTCACCTTCGCCAGCGAGGCAGCCAGCTCTTCGTAGAGGCGCCCTCCGGGAGCCAGCTCGGCCGGTACGTTCTCGTCGACCAGGGCCCTGACCTGCGAGCGAATCGCCGCGTCCAGCGCCTCCTCGGCCTGGTCTTGCAGAACGGAGGGCACACCGGTAAGCGACACCAGCTGCTCGATGAGCAGATCGGCCACCGCATCGCCCGCAGTGCGTTGGTTCGCCAGCGGCCCTGCGAGGTCCCAGACCCCGGTCGAC
>JACRCT010000873.1 GCA_016218885.1 Deltaproteobacteria bacterium
GAACACGATCTTGCCGTAGCCGTCGTGCGGGTCCAGGCCGTTGTAGGCATAGTCGTTGAACGAATTGGCATAGATGGAGTATTCGGGGTAGAGGTAGGTCTGGCCCTGGAAGGCGCTGGTCTGCCGCCCGAGCGCGTCCTGGATCACCACCGGAGATCGGGCGCGCAGCGCTTCCTTGATCTCCGGATAGAGGTCGAGGGGAACCTCGCGGCGGAAGCCAAGGACGTCCGAGGTGGCGACGACCGTGGGAGCGCGATCACCTTCGATGAGGATGGCCGAGCAACGGTCAGCCGGAAACGCGGGGGCCAGGCGAAGCAGAGCGCGATACAGCCCCTCGGCAGGAGTGAGGGCGGCGAACGCCGACTCGATGGCCCCGAAGAGCGCCCGCATGCGGCCGCGGGGCGAAGTCCAGACGAGCTCCGCGGCCAGCGCCACCGCTTCCTGAGGGCCCTCGGCGACGTACACACGCCCGAGCCCGCTCCCGAGCTCGGCGGCGGCGCCCCCGATCGTCACCAGAGGTCCGGCATGCGCCCTGCGCACCTCGGCGATGAGCGGCTCCGCGCGGCTCGCGAGCACCACCACGTCGAAGGCACGCTCCTCGAGAGGCTGCACGTCCACCGCTTGAATGGGGTCTACCGCGCGCTCGGCCAGACCTCGCACGCACGCATCTGCAACAGCCCCTTCACCCACGACGAGGACCACCGCCTCCGCCGAGATGGAGTCCCCTGCCACGGGCTCACGCTGCCTTGCGGGCCCGCAGCGCCGCTTCGATCTTGCGCCGAAGGATCTCGAAGTCGATGGGGCGGGTCACCAGCTCATCGAAAACGGCCATGGCCTTCCGGCCCGCCTTCTCCTCCCGACCGTTCACGACCGCCATCACCGGCAGGCGCTTGGTCTCGACGTGAGAGCGAAGCTCCGTCACCAGGGCCATGGCGTCCATGCCCTTGGAAGACAGGTCGACGAGAACGAGGTCGGGCCGCGCCAACCCGATGCGCAGCCCCGCGGCGAAGGTATCGGTCAACGCCACGCCTTCGAGACCCGCCTTCTTCAGAAGAGCGACCAGCTGCTGGGCCTGCGCCGCTTCGTCATGCACGACCAGTATCCGCGCCGCCTCGCCTTCGCCGTCCAGCTCGGGTGGCATGGGCATCCCGTGGCGGCGAATGAAGCTCGCCAGCTCCTCGCGGGCAATGCGTCGGTGCCCCCCTGGGGTTCGATGAGCCTTCAGCCGGTTCGCCTTGATCCAGTTCACGATGGTGGGGAGACTCACACCAAGGAAGTTGCTCGCCTCATAGGTGGTAAAGAACCGGCGTTGCATCTATTGCCTCTCGTGGATTTGTAAATTTGCACAAAGAGCGTACGTTTTGGCCTCTCGGGCTGTCAAGGACGGGCCCGGGCCGGAAATTGCCTCGATGCTGGCCGACGGCACTCAAGAGGCTTTGTCCGGTGTCGTTCGCGAGAAATGGTTGCCGGCGCGGTGCTCCTCTATAATGGCGCGCCTCATTTCGGAGAGGCCGCCGATCACGCAGGCATCGGAGTGACTCATGTCGAGTATTGCCAAGGCGCTCGTGGTGGTTTCCGCCCTGGGCGCGTTCTCGTTACCCGCGCGCGCACAGAGCACCGATGAATGGAGCGGGTTCCGCCCACCGCCGCCTCCGCCTGGAGCCACGACGGCCCCTGCGCCCGCGGACAAGCCTTCGACCCCGGCCCCCGCCTCTTCCGACAAGTCGGGCTACGTCCCCCCACCGACCGTGCCCGTACAGACGCCCACCGCGCCCGCTGCGACCAAGGACGCCTCCGCCACTCCTGCGCCCGCCGGGGCGACGATGATCAAGGAGACCGTGTTGCCGGGGACCGAGCCTTACAGCCCGGGCACCGCTGGCAACGCGCTCACCGCACTCGACAACTCCCGCGTCACCAGCGGCGCCGGCGGCGCGACCGGCCTGTTGCGGCTGGGCTCGGCCGACCTGGGGCGCCCAGGCGTGCTGCGCATCTCGGTGCTCGGCGAGTACTTCACCCAGGCCGATTTTCCCGTGCTCAACGCGCGCAATACGCGCTCCTCGGGCACCTTGGCCCTCGACTACACCATCCTCAAGTACGTCGAGGCCTACCTCTCCTACGCTGCTTCGGCGAACACCAACAACCGCGCCTCCCCGCCCCTCATGCAGGCCCAGGGTGACATTCGCCTGGGCGTCAAGGGCTCTCTCGAGGCGTTCAAGGGCTTCAAGATCGGCGCGGACGTCACCGGCATCGCCTTCCCGGGCATCGGGGCCCAAGAGGTGCGCGACTACGCCTTCGGGGTGGCCCCCAAGCTGCTCGTCAGCTTCGACGCGCGTCGCTACTCGGCCAAGGTCCCGCTGCGCCTGCACGTGAACCTCGGGGTCATCATCGACAGCACTGGCGAGCTCATCTCCTCCAGCCACACCACCACCCCTGCCGAGGAGTTCGCGCTCGGCCTGAACAAGTACAACCGGCTCTCCTTCGGCGCCGGCATCGAGGTCCCCCTCCCGTGGGTGACGCCCTTCGTGGAGTACGGATTCGGCTACCCGCTGGGCACCGAGAACCTGGTCGGCCCGGACTTGAAGGCGGTCAGCGCGACCGAGTCGATGCCGCAGGTCCTGGGCATCGGGCTCAAGCTCACCGCCGTGAAGGACTTCACCCTCACCGCCGCCTGCGAGATCGGCCTCGCCCGCTACGTGGCGATGGGCATTCCCGCCACGCCTCCCTACAACATCGGCATCGGTTTCGCGTACGCCTTCGACCCCTTGGCCAAGGGCACCAGCAAGATGGTCGAGAAGACGGTGACCGTGGAGAAGAAGGTGGAGGTCGCGACGGCGGCCCCGGTCTACACCGGCAGGGTCGGCGGGCAGGTGCTCGACGCCGAGACCAAGCAGCCCATCGCCGGAGCGGTGGTGGCCATGAGCGGCACCGGGCTCCCCCCCGTCGCCTCCGACGTGGACGGCGGCAAGTTCCTCAGCCATGAGCTTCCCGCCGGCAAGGTCGCCCTCACCTTCGCGCGCGACGGCTACCGGCCGGCGGCGATGGAGGCCGCGGTCGAGGCCGGCAAGCTCACCCCGCTGCAGGCCTTCCTGGTGCGCGAGGTCAAGCTGGCCACGATCAAGGTCTCGCTGGTCAGTGGCAAGCAGAAGGCGGGCGGCAAGGTGACTCTGGCAGGCCCCAAGAGCGCAGAGGTGAGCGTCGCCCCGGGCGAGCTCGGCGCCATCGACTTGCCCAAGGGCCACTACACCGCCACGGTCGATGCCGAGGGCTTCCTCAGCAAGATCCAGGAGTTCGACGTCCCCGAGACGGGCCACGTCACTCTCTCCATCGAGCTCGCTCTCAAGCCGAAAAAGAGCTTGGTCGTGATCAAGGAGGACCGCATCCAGATCAAGCAGCAGGTCCACTTCGCCACCGCCAAGGCCACCATCCTCAACGACAGCTTCCAGCTGCTCGACCAGGTGGTCGACGCCATCGTCCGCTCCGGCACCAAGAAGCTGCGCGTCGAGGGGCACACCGACAACCAGGGGCCGAAGGACAGCAATCTCAAGCTGTCGCAGGCCCGCGCCCAGGCGGTGATGGACTACCTCATCAAGAAGGGCGTGGACCGATCACGGCTTCTCTCCGAGGGCTACGGCGACACCAAGCCCGTGGCTCCCAACCTCACCGCTCGCGGCCGTGAGCTCAACCGCCGAGTCGAGTTCATGATCGTCGAGCGCTAGCGAAGCGGCTGGCGAAGGGGGTCGAAGGAAGACGGGCCGGGGCCGCTCTAGGCCCTGGCGCTCGTGCCGCTTGGGAGGTCCTCCATGTTCCGCCTGCGCCCTCGAACCGCCATCGCGCTCGCCACCTCCACGGTGCTCCTCACCGTCTGTGGCGGCTCAACCCCGCCTCCGCCGGCGGAGAAGCCCAAGGTCGCCCTCTCCCCCGTCCCCCGGGAGATCATCGGGACCCAGCTCACCGTGACCGTGGAGGTCACCGGCTGCATCGAGGTGGCCCGCGTATGGGTCACCACTCAAGACTCGGTGCTCGCCGAGCTGCAGAGTGGCTCGA
>JACRCT010000901.1 GCA_016218885.1 Deltaproteobacteria bacterium
GAGACCCACACGGTGAGCCTGGAGCCCGCGTCCCTGACCCTGCCCCCGGGCGGCCAGGGGACGCTGCGGGCGATCGTGACGCCGTTCCCCGCCGACGGCGAGGTTCGCTTCGCCTGGCGCAACTCGGCCCGGTACGGGCACCTGAGCAACCAGCCCGGCCTCCAGGACGACTTCGAGGGTGTGCTCGAACAGGCCACCTACACCGCCGGCGAGGCGACGGGGGCCGACACGGTGCGTGTGGAGGCCTTCCTGGTCCAGGGCGAGCAGCGCGAGAGCCTCGGCGCGGCCGAGGCCACCGTGACCGTGGGGGCGGGGCCGGTCCTTGAGCCGACGGGACCGCGCGTCTCGGTGGGGGAGGACATCTTCTTCGAGGTCGGCGACCGCCCGCAGCTCGCCCCGGGCGCGACCCTGCGCTGCCGCTGGACCAACACCGCCGCGGCGGGGATCCTCTGGAGCCCGGCGGACGCCAACCAGGAGCACCCGGACGACTTCACGAACTACTGCGGGGCCGCCCGCTACAAGCCCCTCCGCCCGGGGAGCGACCAGATCGCGGTCGAGGTCCTGTCGGACCTGGGCGGCCACCTGGCGCCGGGAGGCTGGGTCCCGGGAGAGGTGACGACGCTCGCCCGCCTCACGACGCAGGTGGAGGTGCTGTGGAGCGGGCCCTACGAGCTGACCGTGGAGCCGCAGGCCGCCCTCGGGCTCGCGCCGGGGGAGTCACTGACCATCGAGGTCGGCACGTCCCCGGAGCCCATTCCGGGCGGCGTGTTGGAGTACAGCTTCGAGCTCACAGGGTGCGGCCGCCTCGTCGGCGGGGTCCCAGGGGCGTCGGAAAACATCCGGCTCAGCCCGCAGCCCCGCATCGTCTACGAGGCGCCGACGGACGTTCTGTGCCGTGCGGGCATCGCGGTCGACCTCCGCCACACCTTCCCGGAGGAGGGCGAGCGCCTCATCGGTGCGAACTCGACCGGCGTGTCCGTGGCCTCGACGGACGCCCACCCCTCGCTGCCGGTCCAGGTGGAGGAGCGCTTCTACCGCACGGAGGGCGTCGAGCCGGGCGAGTCCTTCGAGATCCTGGCCTTCTTCACCTGGACGGCGTTCCCCGGGACGTCGTACTGGAACGTGACCCCCGACTGGTCGGGCGCGGTCTTTCCGCTCTACAGCGCCCCGGAGCCTCCGGCCTGGCTTGGGATCACGGACCGCGTCGTCCTCGTGATGTCCGACGCCAGCCGGCTGAACCGGGACGGCCAGCCCCTCAGCCCGGACGAGTGGGCCGCCGAGGTGGACGCGGCGCGGCAGACCCTGCTCGACGAGGTCGATGGCTGGACTCTCTCGGTGGTCGGGATCCCGTAGGCCGTACTCGCCCGAGCGCGCGTACAGGGTGTTGCGGCTGATGCCCAGCGCGTGGGCCGCCAGCACCTTGTTGCTCGTCTCTCCTTCCCGCGCCCTGCGCTCCCAAGGCCGAAAGGCCTCCCCCACGCGACGGACGCCGACTAACTGCAACCCCGATCGCACCCGGAGTCGTGGGACCGCCCTCGGCGATCAGGCCGTGGACGACGGCGGCGCCAGATGTGCGAGGCTGAAGTTGCGCCACGTAGCGCAACTTGCCGTAGTCGAGGAAGCCCCGGGTGCGCGGAGTCGAAGTTCCCGCCACGTAGCGCAACGGCGAGGGCCTGGGCCGCCTGGCGCCGCGGATGTACCTCTACTTCGCCACCGGTGACGTGCTGGGCACTCCGGCCGTCCTATCCTCTCGGCTTCGGTTTCGGGCTGGCGCTGGTGCGAGTCCGGGCTCGCCGCAACGTGGCATCGGCGACGAGGCCGGCGTCGTCCGGCGCGCCCCAGTCGTCGGCGTAGACGCGGATCGCCGGCATGTCCACGATCTCCCGCGGATAGTGGGCCTGGCCGGCCGGGACGTGGACCGCCTGGTAGAGAAACTCGCGCAGCAGCGGGACGTCCCTCGGCTGGAGCGGTCGAAGAGTGAAGCTCTATTAGATGCGCACGCGCTCTGCTCCTTGTGCTCGCCGCCGTAGCCAGTTCTGGCGGGTGGTCGGCGGAGGCGCCGGGTGCACTGGAGCTCAACTGCTCGGTGCTTCAGTGCTTTGCCTGTTGATCGAGCCGTGCCAGGCGTCACTCGTGGTCTGGCGGGTCCTTGAGATAACCCGCGATGCTGACGTCGAGCTGGCTCTGCATCCAGCCCATCAGGCTGGCGATCTCCTCTGGCCTGCTATGGGTGAGCCGTGCGCCGAGCGCGCGTAGGGTCTCCGCCAGAAGCTTCTTCTTGGCCGCGGCGATCCAGCGGGCAACGGTGGCTCGGTGCACGCGGTACGAGGTGCCGATGGCCTCGATGTTCCAACCGGCCACGAGATACAGCCGTAAGACGCTTCGCTCCTGGCGGGACAGGGTCTGCAACGCTTCGCGAAAGGCTTCGTTCGCGTGCTCTCGGTAGTGGGCCTTGATGAGGCCGATCTCCGGGTCGTCCGAGCCGCCGACCTTCTCGGCGAGGTCCGCAGGCTCGAGCGGGACCTCCTTGGTCGCGCGGTGAAGGCGCATCGCGCATCGCAGAGCCAGCGCTCGCAACCAGCGCTTGAACGTACCTCGTCCGCGGTAGGCATCGAGCGCTGGCGTGCCGTCTCCCCCCACCAGGAGAAGCCCTCGGAGCTCCTGTAGGACCTCCTCGGGCGAGGAGTGAGGGTCGCCTGCGTAGACCACCTTGAGGGCCTCGGGAAGAAGGCGCCCCTCGAGCTCTGCGAGCGCCTCGGGAACCCGGAGAGCACAGCCGATGGCCAAATAGAGGTCGGCCACATGCAGCTGACAGAGCTCCTGCAGCGCTGCTTTGCTCTCCAACCTTCGGGCCAGGTGCTCGGCGAAGGTGCGGCGGTCGAGTTGCAGACGCGGCCAAGCGGCTTCCGCCTGTGCGACCTGCTGCGCGAGAACCAATTCCAAATCCGGTTCGGCGCGAAGCTCCCGAGCAATGGCCGGAGCGGCGGCCACCAGAAACGCCTCTGTCAGCCCTTCGTGGTCTACCACCGCTCCTCCGTCTCGCAGGGGGAGTGTAGCAGCAGGTCAGGGACAGCCATGAGCAGCCAGAAAGCGCTCGATCTGCTCGAGCTCGAGGCGGTGGAGCTTCCCCGCTTCGGCGAGACGCTGCCTGGCCCTGCCAGCCAGGTCACAGGTCTCTGTGGGATCGCCGCTCGAATCCCAGAGCGCGCGGGCCAGGAGAAACTGGGCGTTGGCGGTCTCGTTGGCGAATCGCCCGCCCTCGTAGAGTCGAAGCGCTCGCCGCAAGGGCTGCAGCGCTTCCTTCGGCGAGCGCTGCTCCAGCTCCAGCTCGCCGATGCTCATCAGGGCGTCGGCAACATAGGGATGATCGGAACCCACCGCGTGCACCCAGACGTCCAGCTCGCGGCGATGGACCTCCATCGCCTCCCGAAGCCGGCGTTGGCGAGCCAGCCCTTCACCCAAGGTATGGAGACAGGACGCCACTCGGACGTGGTCGCCGCCATAAGCGGCGCGCAGCAGCGGGAGCACGCGCTCGAGCTCCTCGACGGCTTGGGCCGCGCGGCCCTGGTACAGGCGCACCTCGGCCACGTTGACCCGGCTC
>JACRCT010000902.1 GCA_016218885.1 Deltaproteobacteria bacterium
ACTACACCGGGCAGACCGTCGTGGAGGCCCCGCTCAACGCGCTGGAGAAGGAGATCTCCGCCAAGGACAAGGGGATCATCAACAAGAAGCTCTCCATCAACTTCGTGCCCGGGTCGGCGGAGATGGCGCAGGGCTCCGAGTACATGCTCGACGCGCTCGGACAGACCCTGGTCTCGTTCGGCGCCACCTACCTGCAGATCGAGGGAAACACCGACTCCATGGGGGCGCGCGCGTACAACCTCGAGCTTTCCAAGAAGCGGGCCGAAGCGGTGAAGCGGTACCTGATGAAGAGCTTCTCGCTGCCGGAGAACCGCTTCCGCGCCGTCGGCCTGGGGCCCGACAACCCGGTGGCCTCCAACAAGACCGAGGCCGGCCGCCAGCTCAACCGCCGCACCGACATCAAGGTCATCGTCGCCGCCGAGCGCGAATAGGGCCGTCCACCCTCGGCCGGCCACCGGTCGTGCTCAGGTCTTTCGTCGACATCCCGTCGTGGGCGGGAAATGTACGCCCGTAGGCCATTGGCCGGTGGCCGGTGGCCGGTGGCCGATGGGGTCATTGACCCAGTGCACGCCAGGCCTCTCCCTCGTCGACCCGCGCATTCAGCGCGGCATGCCGATTCTCAGCTCGTCGAGGTGGCCGGTCTCGAAATAGCCGGCGAAGGCCAGGCCGCGCTGGAAATCGAAGCCGAACGTCGACCCCACGGTATCGATGGGCTGCAGGTCGAAGCGCCGGGTGACGGTCAGCGTCGAGCGCTCGAGCTCCACCAACTGCTCGTGGCTCGGCCCAGAAGCCGGCTTGACGACCGCTACCGCATAGAGACGGTTCCCCTCCGGGTAGATCGCGACCACTTTCTCGCCTTCGGGCAGCTCGCCCGAGCACTGCAGCTGCATGTCGCACACCGCCTTGCCCACGTAGAGCCGGCCCGCGTCATCGTCGCTGAAGAGGCTGTCGAGGGCCGCTCCCCCGCGGGTCTTGGGCAGGCTCGCGTTCTCCACGCCGCTCAGCGGCTGAAGGCTGCCGTCGAAGGCGAGGATCTTGCCCAGCTGCGGCACGAGGACGAAGACTCGACCCAGCGTCTGGTTGACCGCCACTTGCAGCAATCCCGGCCCGTCGGCGCGCTCCTTGTCGAAGCCTGTGAGGATGGTTTCGCCCATCTTGGCTCCGGAGGCGAGATCGATCGCCACTACCTTGCCCAGCTCCGGGAGGGCGGCATAGGCGCGGCCCCGCTGTGTGTCGAGGGCCATGGTGGACAGGGCGTCCTTGCGCAGCGGGGGCTCGCCGAGCCCGACCTCGGGAAGCGGGGCCAGGGTCTCGAGGGCGAATCCTGACACGGTGCTCCCGTAGTGGCTGAGCGAGCGCACCGTACCCGCCTTCGGGTCGAGGAGCGTCTTCGCCGGCCAGTTCCCGGGTGCAGGCGCCGCGCTGACCTGCCCATCCTTCACGAGCAGCAGCTCATTCCCACCGAGGCGATTGCGCACCACCAGAGCGCCATCGGAGGGCCGCACGACGATGTCCTCGATGGTGGTGGCGGTATCGATCTTCTTGCGGACGTTGCCCGAGGCGAGATCCATGACCTGGATGGTCGACTCTCCGGTGTTCGCGAGGTAGAGCGTGCCGCTCTCCGGCGCCACCGCGATGCCCTCCCCTTGCAGGCCGCCTCGTATCGTCGAGAGGTGCTCGCCGGAGACCGCGTCGAGCACCTCCACCAGGCCCCGCGCACCGTCCTCGTTGGGCAGGCAGCCGGCGGTATAGGGGTAGCCGCTGAGGAGATAGACCTTGCCGTCCACGACCTGGGAGGGACCGAGGTTCTCCTCGAACGCGACCTGCGTCGTCGCCTGGGAGTCCTGGTCGACGATGACCAGCACGCCGCCCCTCTGCTGCTTGGGCAGCGGCTCGCAGGTGACATAGAGCTTCGTGCCGCTCACGGACAGGAAGCGCGGCGCGAGGCCCGCGGGCAAGGCGAGCGAGTCCGTCTCCAGGAGCGAGGCGCTGTCGAAGACCTTGATGGAGGACGTCGTGGTCAGGGCATAGAGGCGGGCAGTCTCCGGCACGACCTTGATGTCCCGGAATGTCCCCGCGATGCTCCCCACCTGCGCCAGCGCCTCGTCGAGCACCTTGATCTCCGACTGGGCGACGGCGAAGACGCGGCCGGTGCTCGAATCGACGGAGAAGGCGCCACCTCCGCGGAGCTCGAGCCCCGCGGAGCGCTGCTGGGTGACCGGATCGAGCCGGTAGAGCAAGGCCGACTCGAGGTACATGAAATAGAGGATCCCGGACTCGGTATTGACGGCGATCTGGCGCGAGACGTACCCCCGGAGCTTGGTGTCGATGGCCCCCACCAGTTCGTCGCGCTCGGTGTCCACGACTCCGATGTAGGGCGAGAGCGTGGCGCTGAAGTAGAGGCGCTTCCGGGCTGCGTCCAAGACCGGGGAGCGGATCTTCGCCATGCTGGGAACGGTCGTTCCCCGGGACAGAGTGTCCAGCGCGAGGGTCTGAACGCGGGTGATCTCGCCGGAGAGGTCGAGCCCGCCGGCGTCGGAGGCCGACGCGTCCGGCGTCCCGGTCCTCTTGTCCTCTCCTCCGCAGGCCGACAACACGGCCGCGACAGCGATGGCGGCGAACGGTAGGCGAGTCATTGCTTTCTCCTAGGTGGTAGCCCGGACAACGTCGAGCGCACCAATCTGCAAGCCAATGGCCGGCCTCAACGAGACCCTGGGATTCATGTCCTCGGGGTCGGCACGGGCCTCAGGCTGCGAGGGAAGCTCGCTCGATCGGCTGCCCCGCGCCGCCATCGGCATCGACCTCGCCGAGGCCCACGCTCCGGGGTCGCTGCAGCCTCCCGCCTACTCCAAGCTCGATCTCCTGTAGGCCCTGGCCCTCAGGCAGCTCAGGGCCTTCGAGCCGGCTCGCTCGTACGCGTGATGGCCTCTCGCTTGCTGTGTATCCCAGCGGGTCGAACCCGACCGACGAGGTGGAGCATGCGACGACGAGCCACGCGGGGAGCCATCGCGAGCCTCGCCATGCTGTGCTTGTGCCCACTCGTCACGAGCTGCGGAGGGCCTGAATCGTCTCCTGCCCCCGCTGATGCCGCCCTCGAGCCTTGCTCCGGGCAGTGCGGGTCCGCCGGCTTCGTCATCGCCACCGAGCAGGCGAGCAACACCCTCGCCAAGATCGACGTGGCCACCGATACCGTCGTCGCGCGCCTCCAGGTAGGAGACGGGCCCTCTGCCATGGCCGTCGACCACCAAAGCCGCATCCTCTACGTCACCTCGAACCGCGATGACGCGGTCGTGGCGGTCGATCCGGACCGGATGCTCGTTGCCCCGCTGAGCATCCCCGGCCTGGGGCGGGCCCCGATTGGCATCTGCCTGATGGCCGACCGAAGGACGCTCCTCGTGACGACTCGCGGCGAGGACGGCGTCCCCAGCAGCGACGACCGCGTCGACCTCCTCACCCTCGACAACTCGAGCTGGCCGCCGACCGCCACGCTGGCGGGGTCGGTGCCGACGGGGCTCCACCCAATCGGCTGCGTGGGAGACCACGCCGGACGCTACGCGGTGGTCACCGTGCGCAACGAGCCTGCGATCGACGTCATCGACCTCGCGACCCGTGCCATCGTCGCCAGGGCCACGGGCCTGCGTGCCGATGCCGAGCCGGAGGGCCTCGACCTGCACCCGACGGCGGACGTCGTCTACGTCACGCTGCACGGCCCGGCCAGCCGCATCGAGGTGCTCGACCTCGCCACGCTGACCTTTCAACCCGGTGTGCCGATCAAGTCCAGTCCGGCCGCCCGGCCAAGCACGGGCGTCTTCACCCCCGACGGCTCGCGCTTCTACCTCTCGGGACAGACGGTGGCCCAGGTGTTCATGTTCGACTCTCGGGAACCTCTCCAGCCGGTCCAGGACATGAGCGTGGCGCTCCGGGTCGGGCCGCAGCCTCACTTCATTGCCTTTCTGCCCGATGGACGGGCCTATGTCGCCAACACCAACAACGGACAGCCGCGGGGAAACCTGTCAGTCATCCACGACTTCGCGAGCACGCCGCGGGTCGACAGCCCGATCCTCTCAGAGCTCGCCGGGCCCCTTGGGCTCGAGTACATCTCTGCGCCCTGAGCCGTGGCAGAAGCCTGGTGGTTCTGCGAGGGGCGCGCTGGGCTTCGCGTCCGGGGTGCTACTGTGCAGGCGACGCAGCCCATCATCCAGGAGGTGTGAGTGAGAGCTTTGGCGCTGGTCCTACTCTCGGTTCTAGCTGCTGCGCCCGCGTTCGCCGAGCCGGGAATCACCCGCATCCTGGTGATTGCTCCGCGGGCCGAGGCCCCCGCGCAGGAGCAGCTGCTCCACGACGCGGTGATGGCGCGCTTGCGGGCCAGCACCGTGCTGGCGCTGGTCCCCGAAGACCGTTTCCGCGACCTCGCCGAGGCTCCGCCCCCAGCCGACGACGATCTGCGGCAGGCGCTCGATGGCGCGCTCAAGCGAGTGAAGGACGCCTATCGCCGTTTGGCGGTGGGCGAAGCCACCCGCATCCTGCAGGAGGTCGAGAACGCTCGCCTCAACGTGCTGGCCTGCCCGGAGAACATCGAGTTCGCGGCGCAGATCTCTCTGTGGCTCGGCGTGGTTCACGCCGCCAACCGGGAGCCGGCGCGCGCTGCAGAGCGCTTCGCCAGCGCGCTGTTCGCCGACCCCAAGCGCACCATCGATGCGTCCTACTTCCCTCCGCAGACCGTGGCCTTGTTCGAGAAGGTGCGCGCGGAGGTTGGCGCGGCGCCCAAGGGCGGGCTGTCGATCAAGGTCGATCCCGACGGCGCCCAGGTCTTTCTCGATGGGCGGGAGGCTGGCGCGGCGCCCTTGACGCTGAATGCCGCGGAAGGCGACCACTTCGTGTGCGTGCGCCGCCTGGGCTCGCGCGACTGGGTGGCTCGGCTGCGGGTGGTGGCGGGGAAGGTCGAGAGCCAGAGCATCTTCCTGCAGCACGCCGGCTCGCAGGAGCTGGCCTCGCAGCTGGTGACGCTGCTGGCGCGGGACCGGTCGGTGGACCTGGACAACCCTTCCCACGTGCAGGCCGTCGGGGCCGCCGTAGGGGCAGACGCGGTGGCTGCTGTCGGACCTGGTCCGAGCCTGTCCTTCCGCCTGGTGCGCGAGCCGCGCGCAGCGCAGGTGCTCACGCCGGACGATCCCGCGGCGGCGCATGCGGTCCTCGCCGGTGACCTCGTGGGCAAGCTGGAAGCCGCGTTCCGTACCCTGCCTGAGTCCAGCCCCGATCTCGAGGCTCCCCCGCAACGATTCTCGCGCTTCTCCCTCGAGCTGACGGGCGGGGGTGGCTACGCGGGGACCCAGGTTCGGGGCGCCGCCATCGGTGGTCTCTTGGGGGCGCACCTCAGGCTCTTGCCTGCGCTGTCGCTGGGGCTGCGCGCCGGGGCCACCCGCCAGTTCGGGGAGCTCGCCTTGCTCAATGAGACGCCTCCGTCCGCTGCGCTGGCTGCCGCCACGCTGGCTACCGTGGAGGAGTCGCTGGCGCTCGAGGTGGCGCTCGAGGCCCGGCTGACGCTCCTCGAGAATTCGAGCGGCCGCCTGTTCTTTCGCGCGGGCTTTGGGCTGCAGTACGTCTGGGCGACCACCCCAGCGCCGACGCCCATGGAGGCGGTGATCATCGAGCTATCCAATCCCTCGCCCTTCTCCTTCGTCCTGCTGTGCCCGCAGGCAGGGTTGGGTGCGACCTACGCCCTCGCACCGCGCTGGGACCTGGTGCTGGGGCTGGGCTACCGTCTCGGGGTCGCCGTCGCGGTGCCGGAGGTGGTAGCGGTGCTGCGGCCCAGGTCCGCGCCGAATCAGGCACACCCCACCCGGCTCGCGCCGAATTCGCTGCGGCACATGGTGGCGCTGGATCTCGGAATCGCCTTTCGTTTTGACTAGGTCGATCCGAAAGCCGCACACCAACGCTCACCATCTCTGAGCACTCCGTCATCCCGGAGAGCTTGATGGTGCCAGTGTCATAGGGCCGGCTCCAAAGCCTGGCCAGCCCGACCCGGGCCGGGTGTCGCGTCACCGAGGAGCTTCGGCCTCCCACGCCATCGCCCACGGCGTCGCCGACAGGGGTCGCCGGTCCCTCGTGGGCTCGCGGGTGCGCAGCGGACGAGGGATGGACGTCCCAAGGGACGCGCCGCCTCTCCTCAAGGACTACAGCCGTTGGGCAGGTCCTCGATGTATTCCCACTGGCCGTCGGGGAGACAGCGGTATCCGTGGAGGTAAGGGTCCTGGCCGCCGCAAGCGAAGCGATCACACTCGATCTCGGTGCCGTCGGGGAAGCTGCACGAGCAACCGGATGGTTCGCACGAATCGTCCACGGGAGGGACCTGCACCATCCCCTTGCTTCCGCAGATTGCTGACAAACCGCCTCCCGAAGCGCAGAGCGTGTCGCCGCACCGCAAGCTGAAGCCGGTTCCCCCTGCTGCGGACATCCACACCATGCACTCACACCCGCTGCCGGCATCGGATTCGCCGCCCTCCCCGGCGTCGTCCTTGGGAACGTCGCTCCCTGCGTCTCGCTGAGGCGATGGGTCGCTCGCGTCAGGCCCGCTGGGCTGGCTGGCGTCGAGCCTGGGGGGAGGGACGTCAGAGCTTGCGTCCCTGGGCACCTCGGGGTTGCTGGCGTCGCGCGGTGCTCCGGCGTCGGTTGGGACCGCAGGGGCGGAGATCGTCACAGTGGTGGTGGCGGTGATGGCCTTTTCCGCCCAGGTTGCGGTGAGCTGCACCCTTCCCTGGCACCTGGAGTCGGCGGCGACCGAGCAGGAGAAGAGGGTTCCCGCCTTGCCGTCGGCCAGCGTCAGGTCCGTCGCCTCCAGCCGCCCCGCCGTCGTCTCCACTCTCACCGCTCCGCTCCCGGCCTCACCTTGCTCATCGAGCGCAATCACGCTCACCGCGGCCCGCGCCCCGGTGTTGGAGATGCTCCGCGGCGTGACGCTGAGGTTGAGCTCGGGCTCGGACTGGGGGCACCCGCACAACAGCAGCATGGCCAAGACGCTTCGCCGGACAGGAGTGAGCACGTGTCCTCCGCGGTTCGAGCAGATTCGGGAAGGAGGATAGCCCGGGACAGGTGCCCCGTCGAAAATCGGCTACGCGGTATGCCGATGCCCTCGGGAAAGCCTCGGGTGATTCCCGGCGGCAACCTGAACCCGGTGGCTCACTCGCCTACGAGCAGGAGCTGGACCTCCAGGGCTCCATTCATCAGAGGGATCTCGCGCCGCGGGCGCAGGCCGAGCGCCTCTCGGGGGGCCTCGGCGGGGACGAGCAGGGCCGCCCGCCATCCCGAGAATCGCTCGCGCAGGACGCGGCCCACGTCGCGGTACAGCGCCCCTGTCTCGCCGCGGCCGATGCGCTCGCCGTAGGGGAGGTTGGCGACGAGGAGACCGCGCGGCGCGGGTGGGGAAATGTCCTGGAAGGCGGAGGTGGAGAACGCGATGTGCCGCTCGACTCGCGCGCGCAGGGCCGTCTTGCGAGCCAGCTCGACGAAGGCCGGACGGATGTCCGAGGCGAACAGGGGTGCCGGGGGCGCCTGGCGCTTCGCCGCGCGGGCTTGGTCCGAGACCTTGCGCCACAGGGCTCGGTCGAAGCCGGCGTGATGCTCGAACCCGAAGTCGTCCTTGCCTCGGTGGATGAGGGGCGCCTTGCCGAGCGCAATGTACGCGCCCTCGATGACCAGGGTCCCCGAGCCGCACATGGGGTCGAGCAGCGGCTCGGAGCCGTCATAGCCCGCCAGCAGGAGGACGGCGGCGGCGAGAGTCTCCTTGAGCACCGCAGGGTGGCCCGGAAGGCGCCAGCCGCGCTTGTGGAGGGCCCGTCCCGCGGTGTCCAACCCGAGAGTGCAGATGCCAGCGCGCAGGTGCGCCACCAGCGTCACCAGGTACGTGGCCTCGGAGTCGGGGGCGTAGCGCGGAGCGGGGGCAGCGGACTGCGCGAATCCGCGCGCGATGGCATTGCTCAGGGCCGTGGCGACGGCGGCCTCCCCTAGCGAGCGGGACGCCGCGTCGGTGAGGACCGGCGTGATGGTGAACGGACGATCGGGTCGCAGCCAGGTGGGCCAGCGCACGGCAGCGGCGGCGGCCTCCAGCTCTGCTGCCGTGCTTGCGGGCAGGTCGGCCACGATGCGCTGGATCCGGCTCGCAGTGCGCAGGAAGAGGTGGGCCCGATATCCGGTCTCGAGGCTGGCTTCGAAAGCCACGCCTCGGTACAGCGGCCGCTGCTCCGCGACCCCGAGAGACAGAAGCTCGTTGGCGAGCACGTCCTTGGTGTCCTCGGGGCAGGTCGCCAGCCAGCGAGGGCTCGAGTCAGTGGCGGTGGCCAACGGATCCTGGGGAGAGGGCAGGCTCATCACGACGCCGGAGTAGCTGGAATCCCTATCCGCATCAAGCGCGCCGTTGGCCACTCCTCGGGGGCCCGAGCTCGGAAGCTCGTGGATGGGGAGGGCCTTCGTGCCCGCCACTTCCTGTCGGCCAGGTCCATCGAAGCCGAGCGCTAGGCGTGGGAGTCGAGCACCTGGGGATCGGTGGACTCGTCGAAGACCACGTCGCAGCGGCGGCAGCGGAAGCGCACCTTGATGGGCTTCATGGAGATCCCCAGCACGACTCCCAGCCACCCCAACGGCGAGTAGGAAGCCTCTGCGCTCACCAGGTGATGCCCGCGGCGATGTCCGCAGCCACAAGCGGCGGGCTGGTGGTCAGCGGGCATGGGTGGTGGCCTCCACTGGGTTGGATGCTCTTCACCAGACTCGGGTTTCCCGGCAGCGCGAGGCGGTAGCTCCGCGAGAGGCTGGGAGCTTGGTCGAAAGGCGAGCGCTCGAACTCGAGGAGGGTGCGCTGTGGCCTGCCTCAGCGGGAGAAGTCCGAGAGAACCGTGGTGGAGACCACGCGGTGGCGGATGAAGAGGAGGCTGCCTTCGCCGTCGACGTGCATCTTCGACAAGACGCGCCCGCCGATGAGAGCGCAGGGAGTGAACTCCACCTTGAGGTCGACCCGGTCAGCGTGCGGCGGCGGCTTCGTGGGAGCGAAGCTCATCGAAACCACCTCTCCCGCCTCCAGGTCGACCACCGCTTCGCCGGCGACGACTGCGGGCGTCTTTGGTTCGACCGGCTCGAAGAGAACCTTCGCCAGGAGCGGCCCCACGGGCTGGCCGAGCGTGAAGCGGTAGCTGGCCTGCAGCTCCTTCGCGAACGGGCTCTCGAAGGAGAAGCCCTTCTCCCCGCCGGAGTCGCGCTTCTTCTGACGCTCTTCCAGCTTCTTGCGAACCTCGGCGCTGATGTCCTTGCCGTCCTTCGTCGCCTGCACCAGCTCTTGCCGCTGCTGTCCGTCCACGAGCTTGCTCTTCACGATTCGGTGCTCGACGGACTCCACCTTTCCTGCTCGGTCCAGGTGCTCGGTCTTGGTGGTGAGGGTGTAGGCCCCTTCCTTCATGAGCTGGGTGACGCGCGCATCCTGCTCGGCCAGCTTCTTTAGCAGCTCCGGCGGCGGCGCTTCGGCGCGCGCGGACATGGAGCCCGCGGTCAGGGCTCCCAGGAACACGAAGGCACCGAGCAGCCGTTGTCCTCGCATCATGCTCTTCTCCTGTCGGGCCAGCCCTCGTCGTATCGGGCGCGCGCCCGAAGATTCGCAATGACGGCGATCGGCTGAAGCGCTCCAGCGACCCCTGTCTCTACGGGCCTTCGTGGCAGCGATTTCGATGATGTGCTCCTCACTCGGTAGCCGCAGATGCATTCACTGGCTTGAAGAGACGCCCGTTCCAATCAACGTGATGGCGGACAACGATCCGGGTCGGAGCCGACTGGCTGCTTCACGAACGCTCGGGCACGACCCTCGGCGCCCTGGGGCCAAAAGGGAACCGGCCGCTTGCAGCGGGAAGCTCAATCGCATTGTGGAAGCCGGTCGCCGCTACGATGGCGATCGCGTAGGCGAGGAGCAGGCCCGCGAGCGCAGGTCCCGGCGAGAGGAGGTCGCGGTGCTCGAACCAGGCGTTGACCATCATCACGACCGGGAAGTGGAGCAGGAACAGGCTGAAGGAGATGCGCCCCAGGAAGGCGGCGATGCGGCTCGAGGGCCAGCGCTCGAGCATCCCGAGCTGTGCCATGGCGAGGATGGAGAGGGCGGTCGCCGAGGCGAGCAGCAGGCGGGGCCGCCAGTCCCAGCAGGCCGCCCCGATGACGAGCGCCAGGTAGGCCCAGAGCCAGAGCGGTGACAGGAGCCGGCAGACGGCCCAGTAGAGGATCATCCCCAGGAAGTAGCTGCCGAAGAAGTAGATGGCCCAGATGTCGAGCCGCGGGTCGCGGTTGAAGACCAGCAGCGACGCGATCGCCAACGCGGCGAAGAGGACTCGCGCCACGCCGAGGCCCATGATCGAGGCCCACCTCCTGCGGAGCTCCCTGGCGATGAGCCCACCGGCCCAGAAGATCAGGAGCGCCACGATCCCCAGCTGGAAGTCGATGGCGAGATACCAGATGCCGGGGGTCAGCGCCTCGTACCCGACCAGGTAGTTCACGAAGAAGGCATGTGCCGCCAGCTGGTCGAGCGTAGGCGGCGACGTGATGAGGCCGGGATCGGAGGTCCAACGTCGCGCGAGGGCACTGGCGGTGACGGTGATCAAGACAGCGGCAAAAGCGGGGATGCCAGTGCGCCGATACCGGTGGGCCAGGAAGGAGCCGAAGGCGCGCAGGCTCGGGGGGCGGGCCGAGGTGAGGCCGCGAGCCGTGAGGAAGCCGCCCACCACGAAGAAGACCTGGACGGCCATCCGCCCATAGGCATCCAGCACATCGAAGACCATCGGGGCGAGGGCCGCGGCGGCGACTGGCAGCGGCCCGTAGATGACGAAGTGGTGCCAGACGATCGTCTGTGAGGCCAACGCCCGCAGCAGATCGAGAAAGGTCATCCGTGAGGCTGGACGCTGCAGAACTCCCCCCTCTGCCTCCCTCATAGGTACTGCACGAGGAACCGGCGGCTGCGGGCGTCGAGGGTGCGCGTGTCGTGGATGCGGAAGCGCACGCCGTGGGCATCGGTGATCAAGGCCCCATGAGCACCTAGCCTCCGCACGTTGTCTTCGCTGGGCAGCGTGAAGCGGGCCTCACCGCGGTCGGTCTCCACGAGCCAGGTGGTGGGCTCCGCGCCGGGGGAGACCTCACGCACCCGTCGGACGACCGGGATGAACTCGCGCCGGGCGAGCTCGGCTTCGAGGAGCGAGCGCGCCTCCCCCGACAGACCCTCCAGCGTCGGCAGGCAGTGCACCTCGGCGCCCCTCGCGTCGCAGAAGGAGATCCACTCCAACGGAGCGGTGAAGGGAAAGCAGCGCACCGGATGGACCCCGATGTGGCTCTGGCCGTCAGGCATGGTGAGCACCAGGCGGCCGAGCTTGTCGTGCGCGAGGCCTATCTGCGTCGCAGACGGATCGGCCAGCGCGCCTGGCTGCTGGAGTAAGGGCTGAGCCGTCGTCATGCCGCGTGCCCTCCGGCTTCCAGGCGCGCCTGGGCCTCGTAGAGCCGGTGGTAGACGCCACCGGTGGCGAGCAGCTCCTCGTGCCTGCCGACCTCCACGATCTTCCCGCGCTCGACCACCACCAGCCGGCTGGCGTCGCGCAGCGTGCTCAGCCGATGGGCGATGGCGATGGTGGTGCGCCCCTTCACCAGCGCGTCGAGGGCCTCCTGGATCTGCCGCTCGGTGTGGGTGTCCACCGAGGAGGTCGCCTCGTCGAGGATGAGGATGCGCGGGTCGATGAGCAGGGCCCGGGCGATGGAGATGCGCTGGCGCTCGCCGCCGGAGAGAGTCTGCCCGCGCTCGCCGACGATGGAGTCATAGCCCTCGGGCAGCTGCAGGATGAACTCGTGGGCGCGGGCCATTCGCGCGGCGGCGACGATCTCCTGGCGGGTGGCCTCGGGCCGGCCGTAGGCGATGTTGTCGGCGATGGTCCCGTAAAAGAGGAAGGGGTCCTGCAGCACGATGCCGATGTTGCGCCGGTACTCCGCCACCGGGAACGCGCGCACGTCCTTGCCGTCGACGAGGACCGCCCCGTCGCTCACGTCGTAGAAGCGGCAGGCCAGGTTGACGAGCGTGCTCTTGCCGCCGCCGGTGGGGCCAACCAGGCCGATCATCTCCCCGGGCTCGATCTTCAGGCTCACGCCGTCGAGGATCTGCCGGCTGCCGAAGCGGAAGCTCACGTCGCGCAGCTCGATGGCGCCCGAGACCCGGCCGGGGTGCACGGGCTTGGCCGGCTCGGGGACGCTGGGGGCGCGGTCGAGCACCTCGAAGATGCGCTGGGCGCTGGCCGCCGCGCGCTGGGCGTTGCCGGCCATGCGGGTCATCGACTCCAGCCGCGAGTAGAAGCGGACGATGTAGGCCAGGAAGGCGGTGAGCACGCCCACGGTGATCCGCTGGTCGTAGACGCGCCAGGCTCCGAAGGCCCAGGCCACCAGCAGCCCCAGCTGGTTCAGGAGCGCCACCATCGGCCAGAAGAAGGTCCACAGCCGGTTCACCCGGTCATTGGCCTCGACGATGCGGGTGTTGGCGGCGCGGAAGCGGGCGATCTCCCGCTTCTCCTGGGCGAAGGCCTTCACCACCCGCACTCCGGGGATGGTGTCGGCGAGGATGCTGGTCATCTCTCCCCAGGCCCGGCTGCCGTGCAGGAAGCCCTGGGTGAGGCGATTGCGGGTGAAGAGCGTGAGCCAGGCGACCACCGGGAAGGTGCACAGCGTCGCCACCGCCAACAGCGGATCCATGTAGACCAGCATCAGCGCCGTCCCGACGATCATCAGGACGTCGGTGACGAAGTCCATCAGCGTGTCCGACAGGAAGTTGCAGATGCGGTCGGTGTCGCTGCTGATTCGCGAGACGAGGTCGCCGGTCCGCTTGGCGCTGAAGTACTCGAGCGAGAGCCGGTGCAGGTGCTCGTAGGTGGTGTTGCGCAGGTCGGCGCTGATGCGCTCGCTCAGCCTGGCCAGCACCCAGCCCTGAGCCCAGCCCAGCGCCCAGGCCGCCAGCGCCGCTCCGAGCATCCCCGCCAGGAACCAGGGGACCTGTCCAAAAGGCTTCCGCCCCTGCTCGCGCACGGCCTCCAGCTGCGCCTGCTTCTGGTCGGTGGAGAGCTGGACGGTCTCCCGCACCGTCTTCACCTGCTCCTGGTAGGGAGAGAGGACGTCGTCCACCAGAGGCCAGGTCAGGTACGGAGGCACCAGCGCGGTGGCGGTCGTCGCCAGGCTCAGCACCGTCCCCAGGATCAGGTGCGCCAGGTGGGGACGGGCGAAGCGGAGCAGCCGGAAGAGCAGGCCGTAGCGGGGCGGGGCCTCGTGGGCTTCGGCCTCAGGAACCTCGGCCTCCGCGCCAGCGTTCTTTCCACCATCGAGGATGCCCGAGCGCAGCCGCCCGAACGCATCCACCAGGGCCGTGACCTGCTTGGCCTTCCCCACCGTGTAGGACCAGCGGCCGAGCAGCTCTTCCGCTCCCAACGCTTCGAGCGTCCCCAGGCCTCCGCGGTCGGATGGCAAGAGGGCGGAGACTCGCTCGAGAGACCAGCTGCTCGCGGGTCCTTCGCCTGGGATGCAGATCAGCCGCCTGCCGGTCAGCGCCAGAAGACCGGTCTGAAATCGCCGGTTTGCGTCCAAGTCGAGTTCGGCGAATGCCTCGACTTGCTCGTCGGGCTCGAGGGCCTCTCGCAAGGGTTCGGGCAACTGATCTGGGCTGAGGCTGGTCTTGGCGTCCAAGGCTGGGCCGCTCCCGAGTAGGGACCGCGCGGGCGCTCTGTATACTGCACCGACGCTGAATGGGGCTAGGGAGGTCGCTGCGACGGGTCGGGGCGTCTCGTGCTTGCCGAGGGTCGGTGTCTATAACTTGGTTCGTGTTCGATCTCGAGTTGTCGCAGATTCGTGCGCTGAAGCGACTTGGTGACACCGCTTCAGAGTCGGAACGGGGGCGGCGGCGACGAAGTGATCGCGGGAGCCTTCGAGTTGCGCCCGAGGCCCTGGCTTTCCTGCGGGAGCGCCTGTTGGCCCACGAGCGCCCGCACATGCCTTCGCTCATCGGGGAGCTGGCTGGCTTCTGCCAGGACAGGAACCTGTCCTGCCCATCCCGCGCGAGCGTCTACAAGCTGCTCGACCGTCTCGACGGACACCGCTATCGGGTGGACGAGCTGCCAACCGCGGTGCGCGCGGCGCTCTACAACCTGGCGCCGGATGCCGACGTACCTGGGCACCAAGTGGCGTTCTATTGCTTCAACTATGGGGACCTGTCGGCCGTCTGTTTCGCGTCCGGGATGCCATGGCTCGACTTGCATCAGGCCGGCCGCCTTCGCGGCTGGCGTTCGAAGAGCCGGGGCTTGTGGGAGGCCGCGTGTCGCATTCGAAAAATCTGAGCCCGCGCGAGCCGTTGCCGCCCACCCGCGTCATCCGGCCGGATCTGGCTCGCGACTAGCCGAGGGCAGGGAAGCTCAGGCTAGCGCTCGGTTCCGAGAGCCTCCGACTCATCTCCTGGCTGACCGCGGCCCGCGGCGCTGTGTGTACTTCCAGACGTTGATGGGTGTATAGGGCGGTCGCGGCAACGCTCTTCGGAGGCCGCCATGCGGTCCAGATCGCGCGGCGATGACACCTTGGCCCGCAACCGACCCCTAGACACCTTGATGCTCGCCCACCTCCAGTGCCGGGTTGAGGCCCGCCGCTCGCCATGAAGTTCCTCGAGATCCGGGCCCTGCGCGGGCCGAACATCTGGTCGCGGCGCACCGTCCTCGAGGCGCTGGTCGACCTGGAGGAGCTCAAGGACTCGCCTTCGGACAAGATCCCCGGGCTCTACGACCGCCTCTTCGCCTGGCTGCCCGGGCTCATCGAGCATCGCTGTGGCCTGGGCGTGCGCGGCGGCTTCCTGGAGCGCCTGCGCGACGGGACCTATCCGGCGCACATCCTCGAGCACGTCACCATCGAGCTGGAGAACCTGGCCGGCACTCCCGTGGGCTTCGGCAAGGCCCGCGAGACGCGCCGCCCCGGCATCTACAAGGTCGCGGTGCGCTATCGCGAGGAGCGGGTCGGCCGCGCCTGCCTGCAGGCCGGCTTCGAGCTGCTGCTCGCCGCCATCCACGACAAGCCCTTCGACGTCGCGGGCACCGTCGCCACGCTGAAGGAGCTGGCTGAGGACGTCTGCCTGGGGCCGAGCACGAACGCCATCGTGGCCGCCGCCGAGGCGCGCAAGATCCCCGTGCGCCGCCTCAGCGAAAGGAGCCTCGTCCAGCTCGGCCATGGGGCCCGCGCGCACCGGCTCTGGACCGCCGAGACGGACGGCACGGGGGCCATCGCCGAGGCCATCGCCTGCGACAAGGAGCTGACCAAGCGGCTCCTGCGCGCGGGCGGCGTCCTCGTCCCGCAGGGCCGGCCGGTGGACAGCGCCGCCGACGCCTGGGCTGCCGCCGGCGAGGTCGGCCTGCCCGCGGTGGTCAAGCCTCGCGACGGCAACCACGGCCGGGCGGTCTTCACCGACCTCTCCACCCGGGAGCAGATCGAGAGCGCCTACCGCTTCGCAGTCGAGGAGGGCAGCGGGGTCCTCGTCGAGCAGTACCTCTCCGGCGACGAGCACCGCCTGCTCGTGGTGGGCGAGCACCTGGTGGCCGCCGCCCGCGGAGAGGCTGCCTGGGTCGTCGGCGACGGCGTGAACAGCGTCCAGAAGCTGGTGGAGCTGCAGCTCAACTCCGATCCGCGGCGCGGCTTGGGGGACGATTGTCCGCTCAACCCGGTGGATTTCGACGCCACCACCCGCTCCGAGATCGAGCGACAGGGCTTCACCACCGAGTCGATTCCCCCGGCCGACAAGCGCGTGCTCATCCAGCGCAACGGCAACGTCGCCTACGACTGCACCGACTTGGTCCACCCCAGCGTGGCCGAGCAGGTGGTCCTCGCCGCGCGCCTGGTCGGCCTCGACATCGCCGGCATCGACTTGGTGGCTCAGGACATCTCCCGCCCGCTCGAGGAGCAGCGCGGGGCGATCATCGAGGTCAACGCCGGCCCAGGCCTGCACATGCACCTCATGCCGGCCTCCGGCGCCCCGCGCCCGGTCGGCGAGGCCATCGTCGAGCTCATGTTCCCGGCGGGCCAGTCCGGGCGAATCCCCATCGCCTGCGTGACCGGAACCCGTGGCAAGACCACCGTCAGCCGCCTGCTCGCGCACCTGTTGCGCTCCACCGGCCGTTGCGTTGGGCTGGCCTGCAGCGACGGCGCCTGGGTCGGTATGCGCGCTCTCTCCCAGGTGGACTGCACCGGCCCCGAGACGGCGCGCGATCTGCTGGTCAACCCGCTCGTCGAGGCCGTGGTGCTGGAGGCCAGCGCCGAGGGCATCCTGCGCGAGGGGCTGGGCTTCGACCACTGCGACGTCGCGGTGGTGACGAACCTGGGCGAGATCGAGCCTGTCCCCAGGTATGGCATCGAGACCGTCGAGGAGATGTACACGGTCAAGCGCTGCCCGGTGGACGTGGTGCCGCCCAGCGGAGCGACGGTGCTCAAGGCCGATGATCCGCAGGTGGCCGAGATGGCGGGTCTGAGCGCAGGCAAGGTGATCTTCTTCGCGAGGGAGCCCGACCACTCCGTCGTCGCCGCCCATCGCGACAAGGGCGGAAGTGCGGTCTTCCTGCGCGACGGACACATCGTCCTCGCCGAGGGCCTCACCGAGGCGCGCCTCCTGCCCATCGCCGAGGTGCCCTTCACGGCCTCGGGCACGGTCGCTTCCCAAGTGGAGAACGCCCTGGCAGGCGCCGCTGCGGGGTGGGGACTGGGCCTCTCGGTGGAGGTGCTGCGTGCGGGGCTCGCCTCCTTCGGAGCCAAGGCCGAAGAGCCTGCTGCCCCTGTCCCTTGCGGGTGATGGGGCTCGATCGCCAGATCCTGGTCGGCGCCGAGGCGCAGAGAGAAGTCTGACCAGACCAGTCCCCTCGACTGGACTGGTCAGGTGGTCCGGTCACGAGCCCGATTCGGCAATGGGCCTCGCTGGCGGCGCATACGGGCTCGGGGACCGAGCCTCGGCACACCATCTTCCCGATTTACCGGGAGGCCATCGGAAGCCAGCGTGAATCCGCATCGGTGACGCTCTATCCTTCGTAGGAGTGGCGGCTTCGGAAGAAGCGGGTGGTGGCTTCAGCGGGAAGACCGCCATTCCAGCAGCTGCGCTTGGGTGGGAGCAGCAGGATGGATCTGGCCGCGCCGGGCCGCGGAAGGAGCGATTCGTGAGAGCGATGGATGGGTCATGGCTGCGCAGCTCGAGCAGCATCCTGCTCATTCTCCTGGCGGGTTGCTCCAACGATCCCTCGGTTCCGCCCTGCGGCGCCGAGGCCGAATGCCCTGCGGGACACTCCTGCGTCGAAGGACGCTGCCAACCTTGTCCCGCGTGTGGAGCCGGCGAGGTGTGCCTGAAGGCGCAGTGCTTCCCGGCCGCCTGCCCAGACAGGCCCTGCCGCAAGGGCGAGGGCTGCGTCGAGGGCGTCTGCGTTGGTGCGGACTGCCTGGGCCTCCAATGCCCTGCAGGCGAGGCCTGCGCGCGGGGCAGCTGCTACCCCAAGGATTGCGCGGACGCGAGCTGCGACGAGGCGGAGGTGTGCTGGGCACAGGGGTGCCACGAGCCGTCCTGTGCCGGTGTGACCTGCTCAGCGTCGGGCGAGGTTTGCGCGGGAGGCGACTGCTACTCCAGCTCCTGCGCGGGCGTCGTCTGCGGCCAGGGGGCCGCCTGTGAGGACGGGCGCTGCCAGTCCACCAGCTGCATCGGGATCGTCTGCTCTTCGGGGGCGGTCTGCGCCGACGGACGTTGCATCTCCACTCTCTGCCAAGGCGAGACGTGCCTACCGGAGTACGGCTGCCTGGACGGCCACTGCCAGGACGCCCGATGCGCAGGCGTCTTCTGCGCTACGGGATCGGTGTGCCAGGAGGGCGCTTGTGTGGCGTGTGTAGCGCGGGAGACGAGCTGCGCCGACGCGCGGGACGAGGACTGTGACGGCCAGACCGACTGCGCGGACCCCGAATGCCTGGGAATGCTTTGCGGCCCCGGTGGCGCTTGTAGGACGCAGAGCTGCGGACCGGCGGGCCGGTGCGAGGACCAGGTCTCGAGCGCCGGCTTCTCCTGTCGTGCCGCCGCGGGGAGCTGCGACGTGGAGGAATCCTGTGACGGGGTCAGCCCCGAATGCCCCTCCGATGCGTTCGCTTCCCTGGGCACCGAGTGCCGCGCGGTGGCGGGTCCCTGTGACCTCGCCGAGACGTGCGACGGCACCGGCGCCCAGTGCCCCGCCGACGGCCTCGCTCCGCTGGGCACCGAGTGTCGGTCGGCGACGGAGGCCTGTGACCTCGCCGAAGCCTGCGACGGCGCGAGCGCCCAGTGCCCTGCCGATGGCCTCGCTCCGCTGGGCACGGAGTGTCGCCCGGCGACGGAGGCCTGTGATCTCGCCGAAGCCTGCGATGGCGCGAGCGCCGGGTGTCCCGCCGATGGCCTCGCCCCCTCTGGCGCCGAGTGCCGGCCAGCGGCCGGGCTCTGCGATCGTGCGGAGACCTGCAGCGGCCAGAGCGCCCACTGCCCGCCCGACGAGCTGCTGGTGGTGGGCACCGAGTGCCGCCCGGCCGCCGGGGCTTGCGATCGTGCCGAGGCCTGCAGCGGCGCCAGTGCCCAGTGCCCCGCCGACCAGGTGCTAGCGCTGGGCACCGGGTGCCGGGCGGCGGCGGGGGCCTGCGACGTGGCCGAAGCCTGCGATGGTGCGAGCGCCCAATGCCCTGCCGACGAGCTGTTTGCGATGGGCACCGAATGCCGCGCTGCCGCCGGGGCCTGCGACCTGGCCGAGAGCTGCGACGGCGCGAGCACCCAGTGCCCTGCCGACA
>JACRCT010000903.1 GCA_016218885.1 Deltaproteobacteria bacterium
CTCGCCTGGCCGCCGAGATCGAGTTGGCCCGCCTTCGCGAAGAGGCCGAACGCCAGGAGCGCGAGAAGCAGGCAGAGCTGGCCGCCGAGGCCGAGCTGGCCCGCCTTCGCGAAGAGGCCGAACGCCAGGAGCGCGAGAAGCAGGCACAGCTGGCCGCCGAGGCCGAGCTGGCCCGCCTTCGCGAAGAGGCCGAACGCCAGGAGCGCGAGAAGCAGGCACAGCTTTCTGTTGAGAGCGTTCCAGAATGGGTCTCCGACACTGCGGTGGCGGGCGTCACACTCGAAGAGACGATTCTGGAGCCCATGACGGAGGTCGAAGGCAGCGCTCCCATTGAAATCACTTCTGAACCGACTCTGGATCCCGTCACAGAGTTCCTGGCGACCCAGCTCGATTTGCCTGAATCCGGCGTCGACGCAGACTCCATCCCTGAGCCGACTTCCGATTCTGTTGCCCAGTTCCTGGCGGCGGAGTCCGAGTATGACGAAGGTCGTGCACCTCTCGAGATAGCTTCGGGGCCGCAGGCCGAGCTCTCGGTGGCTGAGTTTCTGACCGGGGAGCGTGCGCTGGTAGAGCCCAGCACCCAGTCAGAATCTGTCCCCGAGCTCACTCTGGAGCCTGTCGCCGAATACCTACTGGCCGAGACCGACGCTCAGGCGGTGGAGCTTCTCCCCGACTCCACGCCAGAGCCTCCAGCCGAGATCCCGATTACTGAGATCCTTCTGGCCGAGACCGACGCTCAGGCGATGGAGCTTCCCCCCGACTCCACCCCAGAGCCCCCAGCCGAGATCCCGGCTACTGAGATCCTTCTGGCCGAGACCGATGCTCAGGCGGTGGAGCTTCCCCCCGACTCCACGCCAGAGCCTCCAGCCGAGATCCCGGCTACTGAGATCCTTCTGGCCGAGACCGACGCTCAGGCGGTGGAGATTCCCCCCGACTCCACGCCAGAGCCTCCAGCCGAGATCCCGGTTACCGAGATCCTTCTGGCCGAGACCGACGCTCAGGCGATGGAGCTTCCCCCCGACTCCACGCCAGAGCCTCCAGCCGAGATCCCGGTTACCGAGATCCTTCTGGCCGAGACCGACGCTCAGGTGGAGTTCTTTCCTGAGTCGTTGGAGCCTGTCCCAGAGATTTCTGTCGATGACTCTGTTTTGGACGCTCCAGCACTATCTGCTCCGGAAGGCGTGACGGCGCATGCTCCAGAGCCGGTGGCGCAGACCCTCGCCGAAGTTGTCCCTGAGCCCTCTTCCCTCGCGGAGCTTGCCGAGAACGTCGAGGTCTCGTTCGAAGACGAAAGCACGGAGGAGGTCTCCTTCGATGCCGCTCTCGAGGAGCCGCCCCCCGCCCCATCAGCGCTCCAGGCCTCGGCCGAGGTGATCCTCGTCGAGGACGTCTCCGCTCCGCCGACTGAGCTGGAAACCGAGCGAGACCTCCTCCATGCCAAGCGCATGGAAGCCGAGCAGCATCGCCAGGCGCGCCATCAGCAAGCCAGGGAGCGGGCCCACGAGCTCGCTTCATCCATGGCCCCGACTCAGTCGGCCGAGTCGCTGCCCGCCGAGCAGCCCACTGAACCCATGGCCGAGGTCGCTATCTCGGCGCAGCCATCCGAGTGGTCGACGGCTGCTCCCATCGCAACGGCCTCCGGGCTCGATGCAGCCTCCATCAAGGAGCGACCCTCCAATCTCGTCGAAGATGCCTGGGCGACCCTTGGCGAGGGGACTTCCCCTGCGGATCCCCCCTTTGCGGCCGACCCAGGAGACGCGGCGGCAGAGAACGCGCTCATCCAGGAAACCGCGCCCGGCGTGGAGTCCGAGGTTGCTTCTTCGCCTGGGGCGACGACCGATCCCTTTTGGGCCGCCTCGATCGCTGCGGAGAGCCCTCCCACGGTCCCGGTCGACTCGCTCTTCGACGACCCGGCACCTTCCACGCCACCCGGTAGCACGCCCCTTCAGTTCGACGAGCTAGAGTTCGAGCCTCCTTCCAGTCCGGTGGTGGAGGAACTGCTTCAGGCGGCACCCGAGGAGCTGCCCACTGCCTCGACCCGCTCCGAGCCCAGCCAGGACCCCACCCGCTTCCTCTCTCTCGCCGAGCAGATCACCGAGTCGGTCGACCTTCCGAGCGTCTCCCCCGAGGATCTCTCGCGATCGGAGATGGTGGGGCTGACGCCACGCCCCTTCTCGGTACCACTCGAGCTGCGCCAGCTGGCCGTGAGCGTCTCCGCTCCGGAGCCCGAGGAGCCCAGCCCATCTCAAGATCCCTGGCTGTCGGAGCCGGCCGAGCCGGCGCTGACCTCCCGAAGCGCCCCTGCCGCCTCTTCCCATCCTTCACCAGCCACAGCACCGGCGCCCGTCGAGGCGGCCGTCCCTCCGCCACCCGTCAACCCGCTCGCGGTGCCCTTGGAGGTGGAGAATGAGGCCTCCTGGAACGCGGTGATGTCGCCGGGGCCGGTGGTGCGGCCGGAGTCCGTTTCTGCCGCAGATGGGGAGGAAGACTTGAACGAGAAGGATGACGCCGCGCGCGCACGTCGCCAGCGGTTGCTGAGGCGAGCCTTCGGCAATCTGGGGGCGTTCTCCAGCAGCGACGCCGACGAGACACCTCCCGACCCGGTCGTGCCGCCCGCCGCTGCCTCCCCTGCTTCTGCTACAGCATCGACGCCCGCCGCGGCGATGGCACTGAGCCCCGACGAGCTCACGCTCGCCAAGAAGATCGAGGCCAAGGTCCTGGCCATCAAGGAAGGGCACGACCACTTCGCCTTGCTGGGCGTCGCGCGCACTTCGACTCGCGAGCAGATCAAGACGGCCTACATCCAGTTGGTGAAGACGTTCCACCCCGATCACGTGCCGGTGTCGCTCGCTCACCTCGCGCCCAAGGTGAGCGAGCTCTTCAACGCCATCCGCGACGCCCACGACGTGTTGCAGGACGACGCCCGGCGCAGCTCCTATCTGGAAGAGCTGGCCCGTCCCAAGAACGATCTGTCCTCTCGAGCCAGCAACGACGCGGAGATCGCCGAGCGACACGCGGAGCTGCACCTGCGCAAGAAGGAGTTCGTGCAGGCCTCGCAGCAGTTCGCCAGGGCGTTCGCCATCACCCGGAACCCCTCCCTGCTCGCGCAGGAGGCTTGGGCCATCTATCTGGATCCGACGCGCAAGGCGGAGCTGCCCCTCGTCAAGAAGAAGCTGGAGGAGGCCCTCAAGCTCGATCCCAAGAGCGACCGGGCCTGCTACTCGATGGGGGTCATCTGTCGCGTCGAGGGTGACCTGGCGCGCGCCGAGAAGCTGTTCAAGACTGCGGTCGCGACCAACCCCCGCCATGCCGAGGCATCGACCGAGCTGCGTCTCATCGAGATGAGGCGCAAGAAGGGATAGCTCGCCCCCCCCCCGAGTGTGTCTTGAGAGGTCTCGTTCGGGACCCTACAATTCGTTCCCCTGGGGTGGCGTGATGGGCATCGAGTGGGACGAGAGCTACGCCGTCGGAGTGGACATCATCGACGCGCAGCACAAGGAGCTGTTCAGCCAGATCTCCGGCCTCATCGACGCGATGAAGGCCTCCCGGGGCAAGGAGCGGGTCTGCGAGGTGATCGGCTTCCTCGAGTCGTACATCCGCTTCCACTTCGCCACCGAGACCCGGCTCATGGATGAGCACGGCTACCCGGCTGCTGCGGCCCACCTGGAAGAGCACGCCGACTTCGTGCGCTTGTTTCGGGCATTGCGCGAGGAGCTCGTGCTCTCGGGCCCGTCCCCGACCCTCGCCATCTCGCTCAACAACCAGATCTGCAACTGGCTCATTCGTCACGTGCTCGGGACCGACAGGCCCCTCGGCGCCTTCTTGCGGACCGTCAGGCCAAAGTAGAGGCCGAAGCCTTCAAGCGCCCTTCAGGAAGGAGTCGAGGGCTCGCTGATCCGCTTCTTGGAGCGCCAGGAACTCCACGCCCATCCCCGCCTCCTGCCCACGTTCGGGGAAGCGCCGCACCCAGGCGACCCGGGCGGCACAGCGCAGTGTTCCGCCTTGGGGAAGGTCCAGCTCCAGCTGGAGCATCTCGCCACGCTCGAACAGCACGTCCGAGACCAGGAACGTCCCGCCCTCGGAGACGTCGGCGGAGGCGAAGACGAGCTCGCCCGCGCCCGACTCGTCCCTGCATCGGAACTCGACCCTCAGGGCCCTACGAAGATGCCGGCGCTGCTCAGACATGGCGGCAGGTTCCCCTGGAGCCCTTGGAGCTGTCAACGGGGCTGGGAACTTGACATCGCGCGGAACCGTTTGAAAACATAACCCTTTGCCCTGTGGGGCTTTTTCCGATGCAGACTCAGCGTTTCGCCAACGCCTCAGGAGCCAGGCGCAGCGCGTAGGTAGCGGGTCCTCGAAGGGAGCGCGGCCGTGGCCAAGCAGCACCTGTTGCTCGTGGACGGCGACCCCAATAGCCTGCGGGTGATGGAGGTGTCGCTCAGGAAGGCCGGCTTCTCGGTGACCACCGCGGTCAGCGGGGCGGACGCACTGCAGAAAGTGCAGATCAGCTCGCCGGACCTGGTCCTCTCCGATACCAAGATGCCTGGCGAGGTCGATGGTTTCGAGCTGTGTCGCCGACTCAAGACCGAGGAGCAGACGAAGGGAATTCCCTTCATCTTCCTCACCTCCCAGAAGGCGGTGGAGTCCAAGCTCAAGGGCCTCGAGCTGGGTGTCGAGGACTACCTGACCAAGCCGATCTACATCAAGGAAGTCGTGACCCGGGTGAAGATCCTCCTCGCCAAGCGCGAGAAGGAGCGCCTGGAGCGTGACCGCCGTGACGGCAAGGCCTTCAGCGGCAACCTGGGCGACATGGGCGTGGTCGACCTGGTCCAGACCTTCGAGATGGGACGCAAGACCGGCCTCATGTCGCTGAAGGTCGGAGCCAAGGACGCCAAGATCTTCTTCCGCGAAGGCAAGATCATCGACGCCGAGTACGGCAAGCTCCTGGGCGAGCCCGCCTTCTACCGGCTGCTCAACGTCAACGACGGGACCTTCGAGCTCGACTTCGGAGCCTGCGACCGGCCCGAGCGGATTCAGCTGGGCACCCAGGGCCTGTTGATGGAGGGCATGCGCCGCATCGACGAGTGGGGGCGCATGCTCGAGCAGCTGCCTCCTCTCACCTCGACCTTCGAGATCGACTACAAGGCGCTGTCGGAGCGGCTGGCGGAGATCCCCGACGAGGTGAACGGCCTGCTGCGCTTGTTCGACAGCCAGCGCTCGCTGGAGCGTATCGTCGACGACTCGGATTTCGACGATCTGGCTGCGCTGGGCATCATCAGCAAGCTCTTCTTCGAGGGTCTGATCCGCGAAGTCGGCTCTGCTTCGTCCAAGGGAGAGGGCAAGGGCAGAGACATCGAGGAGTGGCTCCTGGTGCCGCAGGGCGGCAGCGACGCTGAGGCAGCCTCTGCCCAGCCGACAGCCCCGGCCCAAGCTCAAGGCCCCGAGCCGGTCCCGGCTCCGGCCGCTCTGCCCGAAGCTTCTCCCGTTGCCAGACCTGTCACCGCGACACCTCCCGCGCCGGTGATGCTGCCCCCAACTTCACCTGCAGAGGTCCCGGCCGTCGCCGGACCTCCGCCGGAGCCGGCCCTCCAACCTGCCCCTGCTCCAGCTTCCGCTGGGGCGGAAGCGCCGCCTGCTGCGGAATGGTTCGCCGGGCCCAAGGACCCTGAAGCCGCAACCATGCCAGCTCCCCCGATCGATCCTCCGGTGGAGGCGAGCCCATCGCAGGGGACAGAAGAAGCGGAGCCCATCTTCGCGCCGCCGACGCCCTCTCCTGCCGAAGCCCCCACCCAAGGGGCGACGACCGAGCCGATTCCGCTCATACCTGAAGCTCTGGCCGAGCCCGCGCAGCCAGCGTCGACCGAGCCACCTCCGGAGCCCATTCCCCTTGTCCCGGCGGAGGCCCCCGCTGCGGCCGCTGCAGCAGTAGTCGCCAAGCCCGCGAGCGTTCATTTCTTCCCCCCTCGGGCCAAGGGCGGCGACGCCGCGCAGCCCGATAGCCGACCGTCCGAAGAGCCCGCTCCCGTACCGCTGACTCAGACCGTCGGCAGCGCACCGCCTCCCCCAGGAGCTCCGCCCATTTTCGGAGGCGCGGCGGCAGGCCCGGTGTCCCTCCAGGCCTCCGGCCCGGAGACCGCCCCAGAACCGGAAGATCCCGAGGACACGCCCTCCTCCCATCCGCCTCCGCCCAATCCGCTCGCCACGCCCATCCCGCTCACCCCGCCGGCCGGGCCCAGCTCGCTCGCCACTCCACCTCCAGCCGAACCGCCTCAGAAGGAGGAGTCGGTCGATGACGAGTGGGAGCGCGCGGGCCTCGCACGCCGACCGCGCTGGCCGCTCGCCATCCTAGGCGGCCTCGGTTTGGCCATTGCCGGATACGCGGTCGTGAAGTACGCGCGCGGCCCCATCCCGGCGCCCAAGCCGCCTGTCACCTCCCCGGAGGACAAGGCGTCAGCCGAATTGAGGAAGGCCGCAGAGGAGGCCGCGCGCAAGGCGGAGGAGGAGCGGCGTGCCGCTGCCGCCCTCGCCGCAGCCTCGGCCGCAGCCGATGCAACCGCCCAGTCGGAGGCAGGGGATGGGGGTCTCTCGGCAGAAGAGATGAAGGCCGCCGAGGACGCCAGGAAGGCCGAGGAAGACAAGAAGCTTGCCGAGGCCAAGGCTGCCGAGGACGCCAGGAAGGCCGAGCAGGACAAGAAGCTGGCCGAGGCCAAGGCTGCCGAGGACGCCCAAAAGGCCGAGCAGGACAAGAAGCTGGCCGAGGCCAAGGCTGCCGAGGACGCCAAGAAGGCCGAGCAGGACAAGAAGCTAGCCGAGGCCAAGGCTGCCGAGGACGCCAAGAAGGCCGAGCGCGAGAAGAGGCTCGCCGAGGCCAAAGCCGCCTCTGCCGCCGAGGAGGCCAAGAGGGCCGAGGAAGCGAAGAAGGCCCTCGAAGCCAAGGCGACTGCCAAGGCGGCTGAGAACGAGGACGAATACGCCCGGCTCATCGCGTCCGCGCAGAAGAGCTACACCAGCAACAAGCTGCAGACCGCGGCGGCAGGATTCCGCAAGGCGCTGGCCCTCAACCCCGATGGGCCGGAAGCGCTCATCGGCCTGGGCCTGGCGCTGGTGGAGCAGTCCCCGGCCAAGGCGATTCCCCACTTGGAAAAGGGCTTGGCGAAGACGCCCAGCAATGCTCGGGCGCATGCCATGCTCGGAGTCGCCTACCAGACCGTGGGGCGCAACATGGATGCCGCGCGCGAGTACCAGAAGTATCTGGACCTCGAGCCCAAGGGAGAGCTCGCGGAGGAGATGAGGCAGATCCTCTCGACGCTCAAGTAACGGGGGAGGCGGGGGCTCGGAGTCATTCGTGCTGGTGCTGGGAATCGAAACCTCTTGTGACGAGACGGCCGCCTCGGTCGTCCGCGACGGGCGGGTCGCGCTCTCTGACGTGGTCTCCTCGCAGATCGAGGTGCATAAACGCTGGGGCGGCGTGGTGCCCGAGCTCGCTTCGCGCAACCACGTGGTCCAGGTGATGCCGGTCGTCGACGAGGCGCTGGAGCGCGCTGGCGTGAAGCTGGCCGACCTCGACGCCGTGGCGGTGACGACCGGACCGGGACTCATCGGGGCGCTGCTGGTGGGCCTGCAGGCGGCCAAGTCTCTGGCCTGGGCGGCAGGCAAGCCGCTGGTGGGCGTGAACCACCTCGAGGGGCACCTGCTCGCCATCCGGCTGATCCCCGACGCGCCTGAGCCGCCCTTCCTGGGATTGGTGGTCTCCGGCGGACACACCAGCCTCTACGCGGTGGAGTCCTTCTCCTCCTACAAGCTGCTCGGCTCCACGCGTGACGACGCGGCGGGCGAGGCCTATGACAAGGTCGCCAAGATGCTGGGCCTGCCCTACCCGGGCGGCATCCACATCGACAAGCTGGCGGCCCAAGGCGACAAGAAGGCGATCCGCTTCCCACGCGCCAACGTGAAGGGCGGCGAGCTCGACTTCTCGTTCTCGGGACTGAAGACCTCGGTGCTCACCCACCTGCAGAAGAACCCCAGCCCGCAGGGCCAGGTGCTCTCGGATCTGTGCGCTTCGTTCCAGGAGGCGGTGGCCGACCCGCTCACCCGCAAGGCGATCAAGGCCGCCAAGCGCTCTGGGCTCTCCCGGCTCATCCTGTGCGGAGGCGTGGCCGCCAACAGCCGGCTTCGAGCCCTGGCCGCCGAGCGCGCGGCCGAAGCCGGGCTCGATATCTTCCTGCCGCCGCCCAGGCTGTGCACCGACAACGGGGCGATGATTGCCGTCGCCGGCACCCACGCCTTCCAGCGCGGCGAGCTGGCCAGCCCCGCCCTCAACGCTGACCCCGCTTGGCGGCTGGGCGCTCCTCGTCCCTCCCTCGCCGTCCAGCAGCAGGCTCACCCATGAGCGAAGCACCCCGAGAGATCCTGCGCCGCCACGGACTGCGCCCCAAGAAGGACTGGGGGCAGAACTTCCTGGGCGACGAGCAGGTCCTGTCCGACATCGCCGCCGCCTGCAGCGTGGGCGAGGGGGACGTGGTGGTCGAGCTGGGCGCGGGGTTGGGGCACCTGACCCGCGCCCTCGCCGAGACCCACGCCCAGATCGTGGCCGTGGAGCGCGATCGCGACCTGGTGCGGGTACTGGAGAAGGAGCTCGCGCTCCCCAACGTGAAGGTCATCGCCGCCAACGCCGCCGACCTCGACTTCGAGCAGGTCGCCCAAGCCCCGCGGCCGGTCGTCGCCGGCAACCTGCCCTACCAGCTGTCGAGCCCCATCCTGTTCCAGCTGCTGGAGCAGCGCACGCGGGTGCGCCGCGCGGTCTTCCTGCTGCAGAAGGAGGTGGCCCAGCGCATCTCCGCGCCTCCCGGAGGCCGCGACTACGGACTGCTCTCGGTGCTGCTGCAGGCCTTCGCCCACGTGGGCATCGTCTTCGAGGTCTCGGCGCACTACTTCCACCCGCCGCCCAAGGTGGACTCGGCGGTGGTGCGCATCGACCTGCTCGAGAAGCCGCGGGCCGACGTGCGCGACCAGGCGCGCTTCACCAAGGTGGTCAAGGCCGCCTTCGCCCTGCGACGCAAGACGCTCTCCAACGCGCTCAAGGCCGCTCGGTTGGTCGACGACGCAGGGCTCGCCGCCGCCCTCGCCCGCGCCAACATCGACGGGCAGCGCCGCGCGGAGACCCTCTCGCCCCAGGAGTTCGCGGCGCTGGAGCGCGAGCTGCCTGTCGCCCCTGCCAAGCCGGACCGGACCCGATGAGCCACGCCTCCCCGGCCCTCCTCGTCTCGGCGCTCGCGGCGGCCCTGGTCGCCAGCTCTCCCGGCAGCGTCGCCGCTGCCACCAGCACCAGCCCCGACCCGGCGCACACCGGCCGCCTGTGGCTCTATGCCTCCGGCACCGCGCAGCTCTCGCCAAGCTGGAGCCTGACCCTCATCCCCGGCCTGCGCTACGAGCTCGCGCGCTCCGGCGAGGGGGCGACCACCAAGGGCCACTACCTCGACGAGGTCTTCTTCGGCCCCAACTGGTCCACGCGCATCGGGCCGCTGGGGGTCAAGGTCTCGCTCTGGTACTACTTCCTCGGCTTCCCGCGCTCCGACACCTACCCGCTCTCGCACAACTTGGAGCTCATCCCCAGCGTGGAGTACCGGACCGGCGCCTTCTCGCTGAGCTATCGCGCCATCTTCCACAACACGCTCTACGCGAGCGTCTACTCCACGGACCAGCGCTGGCGCCTGGGAACCGTGATGCGCAACCTCCTGATGGCCAAGTACGCGATCACCGAGAGCGTCACCGCGCTCTTGGGGGACGAGCCCTGGTTCGGGATCGTCGAGCAGCAGGGGGTGGCCTACAACGGCGCCGGCTACTGGCAGAGCGGCTTCCGCCTCAACCGCATCTACGCCGGTGTGGACTGGAAGCTCGACGGCGGCCTGTCGCTCTCGCCGCAGTATGTGTTCGAGACCGCCTTCGACGCCGATGCCAAGGTGACGGAGATGGGGCACTACCTCTTCGTCACCCTGGGCTACGCGTTCAAGGCCTACTGAGCCGAGCTAGCCGCCACCGTCGTCATTCGTCGGCACGGGCGATGGGGCCCCTGCGTGCCGGTCACCGTGTTCGTCGAGGAGAAAGCCGAGCGGGCGGAGGTCCTTATCGGGGAGCGCTCAGCCATGCAAACGGGTTGAGGCTCCGCAGGCCATCGAACGAGGGACCGTCTCGCATGTTCTCGGTCAGTTCAGAACCTGGCAGCCAGGCTGCTGGGCTGCACGGGTCCGGGAAGCTGGCGTCCCGCCCCTGGGGATGCGTTGTTCCCTGATGACACGCGTGCTATCTCGTACGCCATGGGGAACTTGCTGGACAGCTTCAACGTGCGGGCGGTCGAGCGCATCGCAGGCCTCACCCACCGCCAGCTCACCCACTGGGACAAGACCGGGCTCATCAAGCCCTCGGTCCAGCCAGCGACTGGCCGCGGCTCACGTCGCCTCTACTCCTTCGAAGACCTCGTCGATCTACGGGTCGTCGCGACACTGCGCGAGAGCGGAGTGAGCCTCCAAGCGATCCGCAAGACGGTGGCCTACCTGCGCAAACACCATTCCGCGCTCCACCGCCCTCTGGCGAGCCTCACCCTGGTCACCGACGGCAAGAGGATCTTCGCCCTGACCGACGACCCGGACACCCTCATCGACATCACGTCTCGCGGACAGCTCACCTTCGCGATCGCTGTCGGCCGCATCGTCCTTAACCTCCGAGAGAAGCTCACCGTCCTCTCGGCTCCCCGAGAGATGCGTGTGCGCGTCGCCGGCGAGACCTACGACGTGCTCGTCTATCCAGATCTCCAGGTCGGCGGCTTCTCCATCGAGGTTCCCCAGCTGCCGGGCTGCTTCTCTCAGGCAGAGACCTTCAAGGAAGCCCGCGCCATGGCCACCGAGGCCATCGAGTGCCATCGCGGAATCGCCGGCGAGACCGCTACGGACGCCAGTGGATTCCTCGGATAGCGCATGGGCAGACTGGACCAGCTCGACAGCCTCCGCTCCATCCTGCGACAGGCGGGAATCACTCCTGACGAGCTGCTCCGCCACTACTAGCTAGTACCACCCGCCCCAAGCTCCTTCCGGGCTCGGCATTTGGTGTCCGAGCCGCGCGTCAGCAAGCGGTGCGTCGTGCACTCGAAGAGCGCAACATTCGCCCCATCAAGATCCCGGAATGGATTCAGGGCAGGCCGTACGAGATCATCTCCCCGCGCACCGATGCCCGCTCGGCGGAGGCCGGACCACCGGCAGCCCGTCCTCCCAGAGCACCGGCACTGACTCCCAGACCTGGCGCATCAGCGCGCAGTAGTCCGCCTCGAAGAGCGAGAGATCGATCGTCTCCTGGTCCCCGAGCTCGGTGGCCGCGTAGAGCCTGGCGCCCTCGTAGAGCAGGTGCACCGCCGGCCCGTGGAGCTTCAGGGTGTGCAGCCGCGCTCCGCTGCGCCGGTCCCAGATGCCTACCGTGCCGTTCGCGAACCCCGCGACCAGCGTGTCCATCGGCCCGGCGATGATCCGCTCCACCTGGGAGCTCGGCGTGTCCTCGAAGCGGTATTCGGGCTTGCGTTCACCCTTCACCGTGGGCACCAGCTCCAGCGCGCCGTCGCGATAGCCGAGCGCGAGGGACGGCCCCGCCCTGGCCAGCGCGGTCACGCCCTCGTCGGCTGGATAGCGGCCGTCTTCCACCCCGGCGAACTCCAGCGCCGCGACCTCTTTGCCGGCGGCAACGAGCACCTCTCTGCCATCCCAAGCGATGGCCGTGGCCTTCTCGACCAGGCTCCTTCCAGCACCGTCGCGGGCGAAGGCTTGGACCTTGCCGCTCGATAGGCGCACGAGACAGCCCTGCGGCGTCGCCTGCACCGCCTCCACCTCTTTGCCCAGCTCGCTGCGCACTAGCCGATCCGCCTGGCGGTCCCACCACTCCAGCCCGCCCTCGAAGGTGCGCAGGCAGAGAACCTCGCCCGCCGCGGAGGCGCGCCGGGCCCGCTCCTCCACGGCCTGGCGCCAGGCCTGCTGCGGGGCGATGGCCACCGCAGGCTCGTCAAGCCGAGCCCATCCGCGGTGGCTGAGCAGCTCCGGCGGCGAGCCGAGCAGGAGCGGCGCGCGCCACAGCGGATGCCCAGTCCTCGCGTCCCAGAGCCGCACTGTGCCGTCGTCGCCGGAGGTGGCCGCGAGCGTCCCGTCGGGGCTGAAGCGCAAGGCATTCACCTCGGAGCGATGGCCGAACAATCGCAGAGGACTTGTGCCAGGGGATGCCAGGCTCCAGATCAGCGCCACGCCGCTCGACACCGGCGCCCCCAGGCGCGAGCCATCGGGCGAGAAGGCGAGATGCCAGACCCGCCCGCCGGCGTCGGCGAGCACCCGGCTTGGGGCCCTCGACAAGCTCGGGGTGACCGGGATGCCCGGACTGTCCCAGAGGCGAACCGTCTGGTCCTCACTCCCGGAGGCGAGCAAGCGTCCATCGGGGCTGAAGGCGACCGAGTTGACCGGGCCGGAGTGGCCGCGGAGGACTGTCGACCGATTCAGGCTCGCCGGTGCGCCCGCCAGTTCCCAGAGCCGGACGGTCTGGTCGAGGCTCGCCGAGGCAAGGAGGTTGCCGTGGGGATTGAATGCGAGGCTGTTCACCAGTTTCTCGTGGCCCTCCAGCAGCCGCGCCTCCCTGCCGCTCCCCGAGTCCCAGAGGTGGATCGCCTTGTCGAAGCCGGCCGAAGCGAGGGTACTCCCATCGGGCGACCAGGCGACCCAGTTGATGCTCCTCACGTGGCCCTGCAGCACCCGCTCTTCGCGCTTGCTCTCGATGGACCAGATCCGCACGGCCTTGTCCCCGCCGGAAGAGGCGAGGCGCTGGCCGTCGGGGCTAAAGGCGACGCCCTGCACATTGCCGGTGTGCCCGGCAAGGGTGGCCTGCTCGGCGCCAGTGGCGACCTCCCAAAGGCGCACCAATCGATCGTAACCCGCGGACGCGAGAAGCTTGCCGTCGGGCGAAAAGCTAACCGCGGAAACGGCCCCAAGGTGCCCCCGGGACCTTGCGGGCTCGGCCTGCCTCTGCCCCGCGCCTACCCGAAAGAGGCGTAGCGTCTGGTCCCGTCCAGCGGTGGCGACGCTCTTCCCGTCGGGACTGAAGCTCGCGCCCCACACCACGTCCCCGTGGCCGCCGAGCGCCGCCCCCCCCTCCGCACCGCCAAGCATGTTCCAGATCCGCACCGTCTTGTCGTTGCTCGCCGAGACGAGCAGGCGACCGTCGGGGCTGAAGTTCAGCTGCACGATCGATCTCGCGTGCCCGCGTTGCCGGCGCACCTCCTCGCCGCTCGCTGGGTCCCAGAGAACGATCGTCCCGTCGTCGTTGCCGGTGGCGAGGGTCCCCAGCGGGCTGAAGGCGACCGCGTCCACCGAGGAGACCTGCTTGGGAAGCCGCCTCTCGAGGCTCCGGGTCGCTAGGTCCCAGACCCTCGCAGTCTGGTCCTGGCTCCCCGAGGCCAAGCGCCGGCCGTCAGCGCTGAAGGCCACTGCCCAGACCCAACCTTCGTGGCCCGTAAGGGCGCCCGTGACGGCACCGGTCGCCACCTCCCAGAGCCGCACCGCCGCGTCGTCGCCTCCGGAGGCAAGTATTCGGCTGTCGGGACTGAAGGCGACGCACCGGACGTTGCCGCGATGCCCCTCGAGGAGGCGCACCGTGCCTTGAGCGACATCGATGAGCCCCACGACGCCGCCGAGAGTCCCGGTGCCGAGCCACTTGCCATCCGCGGACCAGGCCAGGGCCTGGATCTGGTCGCGGTGGGCGCGGATGACGCGGATGGCCTGGGTGGTCACGTCGACGAGCTTCACCGCACCGTCCGCGGTCCCCACTGCCACCGTGCGCCCGTTGGGCGAGAAGACAGCGCCGTTGAGGACCGACCCCAGATTCGTCTGCCACAGCAGTGGGCTCTGCTCGAGCTGCCACCAGACGGCGCGGGCCAGCGGCGAATCGGAGGTCTGGAGCGAGCCGCGCAGCTGGGCACGGGCCTCGAGAAAGTCCTGCCGCAGCCAGGCCGAGCGCGCCCCCTCGCGCTGAGCCGAGGCGCGCTCACCCTCGGCGCGCTCCCGCTGCCGGCGGGTCTCGAGGTTCTGGAAAAAGAGGACGACCGCCACCGCGCTCAAAGCCGCCATCGCCCCGACCACTCCGAGCCGGCGCAGCCTCGCCCGTCGCCGCGCCCGGCGCGACCCCGCCTCGAGGAACTGGCGCACCACCCGCGGTGCCCGCGTCGAGCAGCGCTCAAGCTTGCCTACCGCCGTAAGCAGCGCCTCGCCCTGCCAGAGTTCGTCGTCGCGGCGGCCCTGCCTCTCCCACAGCTCGGCGATGGGCCCCACCTCGCCCAGGAAGGCGACCTCCTCGCGGCTCTCCTCGAGCCAGCGGGCGAGCCGCCCCCAAGCGCGAATGAGCGACTCGTGGACGATCTCCACCTCGGCCTCGTCGCCCTGCGCCCCGTGGGCCTTGCGCACCGCCACCGTGCGCGCCTGGACCAGCCGGTCGAGGACGCCGCCCGCCCCGGGCTCGAGACCCTCCAGCAGCCGCGCCCGGGGCACGATGCGCCGGGTGCCGCGGTCGGTGACGAGCCTCAGGAAGAGCTGCCGGGCGAGCTGCACCTCGGAGCCCGAGAGCCCGGCGAGGACGGCGTCGGCGTGATGGGCGAGCGCGCCGACCACGCCGCCCAGCTCGTCGTGGGCGGCACGGCGGATGACCTTCTGCTGGCGATCGCGCTTCTCCCAGAGAAGCTCGCCGGCGAACTGCAAGAGCGGCAGCGCCGCGGCCTCGCCCGCGACCGAGGCAGTCATCTGCTGCACCAGCTCCGGGTCCTCCCACTCGTAGCCCACCGCCCGCAGCGTGCCGATGAGGATCTCCTGGAGCGAGTCGCCTTCCGGGGTGCGCAGCACTGCCACTCGGCTCAAGGCCTCCCGCGCCGCGCCGCTCTCCGCTACCCGCCCGAGGAAGTCGTCGCGCAGGGTGAAGACCACCCGCACCGCGCCCTGGGGGTCGTCGGCGGCGGTACACACCGCCTCCAGGAAGCGCAGGCGCTCGGCGGGGTCCTCGACGGTGGCGATGATCTCCTCGATCTGGTCCACGAAGAGCAGCACCCGGGACTGCTCTTGGTCGGCGAGCTGCTCCAGCCGCAGCGCGAGGGTGTTCGGCGAGCGCGCCAGCTCCGCGGCAAGCTGCTGCTCAGCGAGGGCCTCCTCGGCGACCGGCTGCGGGGTGCGGCGGGTGCTGTGAAGGTTGGAGAAGCAGGAGGCCAGCGCGCGGAAGGGCTCGCGCCCCGGCCGGACGACGAGCACGCGCCAGAGCTGCTGCTCCTTGAGACGCGGGATGACGCCCGCCAGGACGAACGAGCTCTTGCCCGCGCCCGAGGGGCCGACGACGGGCAGGATGGGCTCGTCGCGCAGCCGCTCGAGGAAGGCGGACAGCTCCTGGTTGCGGCCGAAGAAGAGGTGGGCGTGCTGCTCGGTGAACGCGAAGAGGCCGCGAAAGGGGCTTTCGGATTCGCTCACCGGTCGGCGCCAGCGGACGCGCAGCTCGCTCAGAAGCTCGATCACCTTGTCCAGAGGTGGCCGCGCGGCTGGGTCGCGCTCCAAGCACTGGAGGATAGCCTCAGCTAGGGAGAGCGGCAGGTTGCCTTCAGGCCTGGGGAACGGCGCCTTGCCGCAAACGAAGGCGTAGATGCCGGTCACGCCCTTGGCAGCCGCCTCGTCGAGCGGGTGGCGGCCACAGACGAGCTCGAAGAGGATGAGCCCCAGCGCCCAGACGTCGGTGGCCGGCGAGCAGGTCGATCCGGTCCACTGCTCCGGGGCCATGTAGAGCGGGGTCCCGCTGCTCCCCATCCCGACGGTCCCGAGCCCCTGGAGCCTCGCGGTCCGCTCGGGCTTCACGGTCTCGGCGAGAGACTCCGTCACGGCTGCCAGGTTCATCACCGCCACTTCGAGAGCAGGCGGGGTCGGCGCGGAGTGCGCGGGCGGTCGGGGGACCTCCGCGTCGGGCGCGCTCGCCACCGGGCCGGGACTCGGCCCGGCCGGGAGCACATTGGCGAGGCCGAAGTCGACCACCCGCAGCCGGCCGTCGCGTGGGATGACCACGTTCTCCGGCTTCAGATCGCGATGGAGGATCTGGTGCAGGTGAGCCTCGCGCAACGCCTCGGCGATGGCGAGCCCGACCTCCAGTCCCTCGATGAGCGGCAGCTTGCCCTCCTGCAGGCGGGCGCGCAGGGACTGCCCCTCGAGATATTCGAGCGCCAGGTAGGGACAGCCCTGGTGCTCCCCGACCCCATAGACCGTGACGATGTGCGGATGGTTGAGCGCGGCGGTGGCGCGGGCCTCGAAGAGGAAGCGCTCGAGCGCGCCCTGGTCGCCGAGGATCTCGCGGCGCACCAGCTTGAGGGCGACCTTGCGGCCGAGCGTGCTGTCGCGAGC
>JACRCT010000904.1 GCA_016218885.1 Deltaproteobacteria bacterium
GTCACCGGCGTCGACGAACTGCGCAAGCTGCGAGACGCCGAGGCGCAGCACGAGGCCCTGACCGCGCTCCTGGACGAGCTCGCCGGGGTGGCCGAGCGCTTCGAGGGCCACGTGCACCAGCTCGACGCCGAGCGCATGACCTTCGTGTTCGGCGTACCGGTCGCGCACGAGGACGACCCCATCCGCGCCGTGCATTGCGCTCTGGCGCTGCGCGACGCCGCTGCCGCGACCGGGGCGCGGCTGGGAGTCCCCCTCGCCCTGAAGGCGGGCGTCGATATCGGCACCCTGCTCGTCTCCGGGTCTCGCCGGGGGAGCTCCCGTTTGACGGGCGCCGTCCTGCTCGATGCCCAGAGGCTCGAGGAGAGCTCGGCGCCGGGGCTCGTCCTGGCCAGCGCCGCCGTGAAGAAGCTCACCGGCACGGCGGTCAGCTTTGGCGCGCAGGAGAGCGTGGTTCCACGCGGCAATGACGAGCCGCTTCGGGCCGTGTCGGTGGAGTGGCTGCGCGAGGCCGGGTCGGCAGGCCGGTCCGAAGCGACGCTGGCTGGCCGCCGACGGGAGCTCGAGGCCCTGAGCTCGGCGCTCTCCCGCGCCGAGAAAGGGGCGGTGGTCGCGGTGCTCGTCACGGGCGAGCCGGGTTCGGGGAAGAGCCGCCTTCTCGAGGAAGCCGCCGTGCTCGCCGCACGCGCCAAGATGCGGGTCGTGTGCGCCCGCGCCGATCGAGCTGTGGACGCCGAGCTCGCGCTCGTGACCCGGCTGCTGCGCTCCGTCTGCCAGGCTCTCTGCGCAGCCCACCCCACCCCGTGCAGCGAGGCCCAGGCCCTCGCGTCCGCGGGTCTGGCTCCACAGTCGGTCGCGCGGTTGAGCGCCATTGTCGAGAACAAGCCCCGGCCCAGCACGGCCGACGCCCGGCTGACCGAAGACGCCGACCTCGCCGAGGCCTTCGCGGCGGCCGCCAGGCAGGCAACGCTGTGCCTGGTCGCCGACGACCTTCACCTGGCCGATTCCCGCTCGCTGGCCATCCTCGCTGACGTGCTCCGACGCGCCGAGGGAGCACACGGCCTGGCGCTGCTCGGCACCAGCTCCTCGCCAGCAGCAGCGACGCTCGGCATTCCTGGGCTCGTTCCGCTGGCGCTCGGTCCGCTCTCCGCCGAGGAGGTCGTGCAGGTTGCTGGCCAGAAGATCGGCGGACGCCTTCCTGGGCGCGCTGCAGCGCTGATCCGCGATCGGGCGATGGGCAACCCCTTCTACGCCCGCCAGCTCGCCCAGCTGCTGGTCGACACCGGCTCCATCCAGCTGCTCGGAGACGGCTGGCAAGTCTCCCCGGCGATTGAGCAATTTGCCGTGCCAGCCTCGTTGCAGCTGGCCGTGGAGGCCCAGCTCGATCGGGCTGGGGGGCCCTGCATCACCCTGCTGCGAGTGGCTGCCGTGGCCGGTCAGTCCTTCTCCGAGGACCTGCTGCGCCAGACGCTGGGCTCCGACTTCCCCCTTCAGGCCGCGGTCGCCGAGGCGCTGGAGCGGGGCCTGCTCCTGCCAGTCGAAGGCGCTGCGCAGACGCTGCGCTTCGCCCAGGCAGTGGTGCGGGACGCCCTGCTCGCCAAGGCGCTGCGTGCGGACCTCAAGCAGCTGCACCTGCGCCTCGCCCAGGCGATCGAGGCTGGAGCACCCGCTCCGGAGGGGGACCGCGAGCCCGCCCTGGCCGACCACTACCTCGCCGCCGACGTCGCCGACCGGGCAATCTACTGGGCCGCCCGCGCCGCTACCGAGCTACAGGAGCGCGGCTTGCTGGCTGCCGCGGCGACCTACCACAAGATGGCGTTGCAGACAGGCCTGCCGCTGTTGGGCCGCCCTCCGGTGACCGAGCGCAACGCGGCCTGGCTGCTGCGCCAGCTGGCTCTGGCGCTGCCTTGCCTCACCCGCGTCTGCCAGAGCGACGCGTTGGCGCTGGCCGAGGCCGTGCTCGACAAGGTCCCGACCGGGTCGGCCACCGCCGAGCGCGCCGAGGCGCTGCGACAGAAGGCCTTGCTGCTCATCCAGGCCAGCCGCATCGCTGAGGCCGAGCGGGCGCTCGACGAGGCCTTGCGCCTGGTCAGGCATTCGCGCGACCCCGAGGCGCTGGCGACGGTCCTGGGAGATCAGGGGGCGGCGCTGGAGGCGCGAGGAGATCTCGAGGGAGCGGCCGAGAAGCTCACCGAGAGCTTCCAGACCGTAGGCGCCCGCCCGACCCGCAACCAGGACTTCTACTGGGAGCACCTCAACCGACTGGGACGCGTCTACGCTCGGCTCCAGAACATGGTCAAGGCGAAGGAGTTCTTCAACCTCGCCCGCGATCAGGCGCGCCGCGTCGCCAGCCTGGTGGGAGAGACCAAGACGGTCATCAACCTTGCCGGGGTCGTGGCCGCCGAGGGGAGTCCCACCGATGCCTTGGCGCTGCTCGACCGAGCTCTGGAGCTGGCGTTGCGCTCGGGAGATCGTGTCGAGCAGGCGCGCATCCACTACAACGCAGGTCGCCTGCTCCTGACCGCCCGCCGCAACGGCGAAGCCCGGGAGCGATTGCAGCTTGCCGCCGAAGCTGCGCGCGAGGTGGGCTGGCGAGAAGGCTTGGCCTTGGCCGGCCAGGCGCTCGACACCTTTCGAGCCGCCTAGGGTCCCGCTCTCTCGCCTACGCTCCGCGCCCTCGCCGCGAGGGCCCGATCTCCGTTAAACCTCCGATCGTTGACGTTGACGTTGACGTTGACGTGGACGGCGACGGCGACGGCCTGAAGCCCACACCGACCCGGCTTTCCCGCTCTCAGGACGAGAGCGTCAACCGAGCTCGACCCTGCGCTCCGAGGCTCTACGCAAACAGGAAATGGGTCACGTTCACGCGCTCTTCCGAGGCCTCGACTGCACAGACCACCCGCAACCGCTCGCCGGGCTGGGCGAGATCCACCACGTAGTCCGCGGGGCTCTTGCCTTCGCGGATGACGCGGACCCGCGGCAAGGCGTACTGCGAGGGGTCCTTGGGAGCGTCGATGACCACCGCGATCTGGCCTCCGGTCAACCTGACCGTGGTGCCCACCGGAAACAGGCCGATGGTGGAGACGAAGAGCTTGAGAATTCGCGGGTCGAAGCGCGAGCCGCCCTTGTCGATCATCAGGCGCAGCGCGTGGTCGGGCATCAGCGAAGGGCGCGGAGGCGCCGACGCCGTCATCAGGTCGAACGCGCAGGGCACCGCCACCAGGCGTGCCAGGACCGAAGGAGCCGGTCCGGTCTCTGGCTTGTGGGGCATGGTGTGCTCATGGGCGACGACGATTCGCTCCAGGGACTCACGCTGCAGGCCCGCAGCGGCCAGGTGCAGCACGGTCCGCAGCGGCACCCGCCTCGCCGCTGCGGCATACTCGCCTTCGCTCGATTCGGCGCCCGTGAATTCAGGCAGCTCTGCGCGCCCCAGGTCGTGAAAGACTCCCGCGAGCGCGACGTCCACCAGCGCCTTCTTGTCCAGACCGAGCCTCCGGGCGAGAAGCAGCGAGAGCACGGCCACCGATGCCGCGTGGTAGGCGTGCTCCCCGCGCTCCAGGTTGCTGCGCGAGAGCCCCACCAGCAGCGACTCGTAGGCGCCGGCGTGATCGACCAGCCCCTGCATGTCCTGGCGCAGCTTGTTGAGGGGCGGCCGCGGAGCACCGCGCTTGATCTCCTCCATCGCGGTCTTCAGGTCGACCACCACCTGCGCATACAGGCGCAGGACGTTCTGCCGCAGGTCGACCTGCTCCTGCTTCTCGTGGCTCGCCGTCTGCACCGCCCGGACGCCTACCCGGGCCCAGCGCTCCTGCCGGAGGGCGCTCGGGTCCGAGCTGCGCAGGCAGCGCTGGAAGCTGGCGAGGAATTCGATGAGGTCGGCTTCCCCCACGTCCTCGGAGAGGGAGAGCTCGTGGATGGCCAGCTTCTCGAAGATGCGCTTGAGCGTCACCAGGCTCTCGAAGTGCACCTCCTTGAGGCGCAACGCCGTCTGGTTGATGAAGGCATGCTGCCCGATCACCTGGAAGCGCAGGGGGGACTTGAAGGCCAGCAGGGGCTGCAGCGCGGCGATGGTCTCCCTCACCATCTTGCGCGCGGCCTCGTTGTCGAGCTGGTAGATGGCGGCGGTCTTGAGGCAGCGAGCCAGGACGGGCAGCAGACCGGCGCCCAGACGCTGCAGTTCCTCGGCCTCCGAACCGCCTTGGCCGTGGGCCGCCGGGGTGGGATCGCTCATCGCTCGCCCCCCTGCTTGGAGACAGCCTGGGCCGCTCGGATCGAATCCAGCGCTGCGCGGCAGGCCGCCTTGAGCCGCTTGGGCGCAAACCACTTTCCCGCCAACGGCTCGAGCAGGGCCACCGCTTTCGGGTCGCAAAGGCCGCCCAGCATCTCCGCACACAGCGCCTGAAGCTCCTCGGAGCGGGCCCGACCGAACTCGTTGCGCAGCGCTTCGGCAGCGTTGCTGCCTCCCAACCGGCCGAGAGCGCGCACGAGCTGCTCGCGCTCGTTGTCGTCGGGGGAGCCCAGCGTCAGGTGGCGGATGAGCTGCGGGGTCGCGCCCCGCTCACCCGCGGCAGTCAGCAGCCGATAGACGGCCAGGCGAACGCCCAGATCGACGTCGCCCAGCAGCTCGAGGAGGCGGTCCCGGTGCCGGGGCACATCGCCCACCCTGAGCTGGCCGAGCCCCTCCCGGCGCGCCGCGGGCTGGGCGCTGTTGAGCTGGGCCGCCACGAACCAGGCGGAGCCATCGTCCGGCAGCTTCTGACGCAGGGTGAGGAGGTAGGGCGAGAGCGAGGCGTCGAAGTCAGCCACCTTGCCGACCAGCTGCGCGCCGGTAATCCCCCGCGCGACCAGCAGGTCAATCAAGCGGGTGCGCCCCTCGTGTGTCTTGAGCGTGGCGAGCATCGCCACCAGGCCCCCGAGCTCGCTCTTGGGAATCAGCCACAGAAGCTCGAGCGCCGCGCCGGCCCGCAGCGGATCGTCGAGCTGGGCCGACGCCGACTGGAGCTGCTCAGGCTCCAGGAACGCGGCGATCCAGCCTTTGAACTCCTCTCCGCGAGAGGGGTCGGCGCGGACCGCCGAGCCTATCTCCTTGAGCGCCCCGGCGAGCGGGCCGTGCTCGCCTTCGCGCACCAGCAGGCCTATGAGCTGGCGCGCGACCCCCAGCACCCGCTCGCGCTCCTGGGCCGACGCGTAGGCCGACGCGAACCAGAGGTCGCACAGCGCCCTGCGGGGCGCCTCGCGCCGGGCGGCCTCGATCTCGACCCCCAAGGCTTGACGCTCGGCCTCGGAGAGGAGCGCGGGGGGAGCCCGCTGGGCGCTATCCAGCTGCTCGAGGTCCTGGGCAGTCAGGCCGGCGATCGACTCCAGCTGGAGGAGCGACACCAGCGCCGAGCGGGCCACGGTGATGGTCTTGTCGGCTGCCCCTCCGCCACCGGGCAGCGCCTGCGCCTTCAGCAGGCTTGCCACCGCCATCACCTCCTCCTCGCGCGACTTCTTCTTGCCCTTCTCCTCCCTCTCGGCGTCGGCGCCCTCGGTGAAGGTGTCGACGAACCCTACCTCGATGCCCTTGAGAGCCGCTTCCCAGAACAGGGTGGCGAAGCTGTGATCGGGCGGGAGGTCGCCCGCGCGCACCTGGTGCCAGATCCTGGCGAAGCCATCGAGCTCCTCGCGCGTCACGCCTTCGATGAAGCGGAGGGCATTCACGCCCTCGCTGAACAGGCGACGGCACAACGGGTCGGTGCCGTCGCGGAAGACGTCGACGCCGTCGATGCAGAATGACCGAGGACGCACCTCCAGCCGCAGCTCGCCGTTGCCCTCGATGATCTGCCCCAGGCGCTCGAAGAGCCGGGCCTGGAAGTCGAGGATCATCTGGTGGCCCGGCGGGTAGGTGCGGAGGGCGCTGAACAATCGCAGCATCCCGTTGCAGACGTCGTTTGCCAGCGCGCGCAGCTTTTCGGCCTCCATCTGGGGACCGTCGTGTGGACGCTGGGCTTCCTGAGAGCCGCTCATGGCGCGCTACGTTAGCGAGAAGCACCTGGGCGACGCAAAGCCGGCACGGGCCTTGGGTGGCCGGTTTCTCGGGCAAAGCACGAGGCTCGGCTACAATCGCGCCACTCTTTCCACGGGACTCTCGTGCGCCGCTCGCTGACCCAGACCGTCATCCTCGCCGCTGCCGCCGGCGCATTGCCGGGCTGCTTCGCGCTCTGCCTCGGCGAAGCGCTGGGACTTCCCCTCTGGGCGAAGCTGGTGCTGGCGGCCCTGGGGTTACCGCTCGGAGCCCTCGCGGGCTGGATTTGGGTCTCGAGCCTGGCCGCGCGCGCCCGCACCCTGGCCGACGGGGCGATGGAGCTGACCCGCGGCAAGCTGGGCATCCAGGTCTCGATATCGGGCGGCGACGACGAGATCGGCCGGCTCGCCCAGATCTTCAACTACGCCTCGCAGCAGCTCCTGGCCTACGACGGCGAGACGCGGCGCCTGTACCAGAACCTCGAGAACGGGATGCTGGAGACGATGGTGCTCATCGCCAACGTCATCGACTCCAAGGACAGCTTCACCCACGGCCACTCGCAGCGGGTGGGCGATTGGGCCTCCGAGATCGGACGGGAGCTCGGCCTGCCGGAGATGGATGTGCGCCACCTGCTCTACGGCGGCCTGCTGCATGACATCGGCAAGGTAGGAGTCATCGAGCCCATCCTCGGCAAGCGCTCGGCGCTGACCGATGAGGAGATGGACGCCATGCGCGCCCACCCTGCCATCGGCGCGTCGATCATCGCCTCCGTCGGTTTCCTCAAGCCGGTCCTGCCCGCCGTGCGCCACCATCATGAGCGCTGGGACGGCGCGGGCTACCCCGACCGGATCGCCGGCGAGAAGGTCCCCTTGGTCGCCCGCGTCGTGGCCGTCGCCGATACCTGGGACGCCCTCACCTCTCACCGGCCGTATCAGAACGCCATGCCGACCGAGCAGGCCCTGTCCCTGATAGAGGGCCTCAGAGAGAAGGCTTTCGACCCCAAGGTGGTCGACGCCCTGGCCAGCATCGTGCGTCGCAAGCGCAGCCGGGGAGACCGGCTCTCGGTGGCCGATCCCGCCAGTCCCATCGGGTAGCCTCCCACCCGTCGTTCTGCCCCTCCCGCCCGTGGCAGGTCGCGACGATTCCCTGGTTGCCGCAGCGCGTCGTCCCTATCGTTCCCTCGATGGCCCGCCCGAGGGAGGTGCAGCGCCATGCCCCACGTCGTCGCCGAGCCCTGCGTGAAATGCCGCTACACCGAGTGCGTCTCCGTTTGCCCCGTCGACTGCTTCTACGAAGGGGCGAACATGCTCGCCATCAAGCCCGAAGAGTGCATCGACTGCGGAGCCTGCGTGCCGATGTGCCCGGTCAACGCCATCTACCCCGAGGACGAGCTTCCCCCGAAGTGGGCCGCATACCAGGAGCTCAACGCCCAGCTTTCCAGGGTCTGGCCCAACATCACCGACACCAAGGGACCCCTCTTCGACGCGGAGAAGTACCGGACGGTCGAGGACAAGCGCGCATTGCTCGATCCCCGTCCCGGTCCCGCCGAGTCCTTGGGACATCAGCCACCCCCCGATGGGGAGCAGATGGCTTGACCTCCACCGCCGAAAGCTAGGAGCCGCGGCACGCTCGGCTCTGCGTCCTGGATTCCTGGCCCTCGCTCAGGGTCGGCGATGAGTCCAACCGAGCGATCCCCTGCGTGCTCGAGCTCCCGCACCTCCTGCTGCACCCTTCCCTGCTCGACATGCGGGGCGCCGACTCGGGGCAGAAGCCGCTCTCCCGCAGCTACCGTGCGCCGGGTCTCTTGAAGTGGGTGCGGCGACGTACCAGGCGCGCTCGAGCGCGAGCCCTCGGCGGCAAGCCCTCGAGGCCGCCAGACCGTGTCGTTTGGGCCTCCACTCCCTAATTCCACCAGAGAGGAAATGGACAAGTGGGTTTCGCCTTTGAACCGAGATCGGTTCAGTTGGAGCTGCGCAAGTTCGTGGCCCCGGAGATCGTCTTTGGCCTCCACGCGCGCAAGCTGGCGGGGCAATACGCCAAGAACCTGGGAGCCCGGCACGTCCTGCTGGTCACCGACCCAGGGGTGGTGGCAGCCGGGTGGGCAGGCGACGTCAGCACGAGCCTCACCGAGGCGGGCCTGCGCCCTGCGGTCTTCTCGGGGGTATCTGCGAACCCCCGCGACTACGAGGTGATGAAGGGCTTGGAGGCTTATCGCGCGCAGAGCTGCGACGCGATCGTGGCGGTAGGCGGCGGCAGCCCCATCGATTGCGCCAAGGGCATCGGCATCGTCGCCTCCAACGGCGGGAGCATCCTCGACTTCGAGGGGGTGGACCAGGTGCCGGTGCCCATGCCGCCCCTTATCTGCGTCCCCACCACGGGCGGCACCTCCGCCGACATCTCCCAGTTCGCGATCATCAGCGACCCCGAGGAGCGCTACAAGGCGGCGATCATCAGCAAGGCGGTGGTCCCCGATGTGTCGCTGGTGGACCCGGCAACGCTCACCACCATGGACCCCTTCCTGGCGGCCTGCACTGCCTTCGACGCGCTGGTGCACGGCATCGAGGCCTTCGTCTCCAACGCCTGCTCCTCTCTCACCGACATCCACGCGCTGGCGGCCATCCGCCTCATCTACCCCAACCTCCTGCGCTCTCTGCGCGAGCCGGCCAACCTGCCGCTCCGAGGCGAGGTGATGCTCGGCAGCCTGGAAGCCGGGTTGGCCTTCTCCAACGCCAGCCTCGGGGCGGTCCACGCCATGGCGCACAGCCTGGGCGGTATGTCCGACCTCGCCCACGGCGAGTGCAACGCCTTGCTGCTCGAGCACGTGCTCGCCTTCAACTACCCGGTGGCGAGCGAGCGCTATGAGCGGCTGGGCGACGCGATGAACCTCGACTTGCGCGGCATGACCCGCCAGGAGAAGGAGGCAGCCATCCTCGCGGCCGTCGTGGCGTTGCGAGAGCAGGCGGGCATCACCGCGACCCTGCGGCAGAGAGGCGTGCACCGCACGGATATCCCCGAGCTCGCCGAGCACGCGCTCAGCGACCCCTGCGTCATCACCAACCCGCGTCCGGTCAACCGCAGGGACCTCGAGGTGATCTATGAAGAGGCGCTCTGATGGCGCGAGCGACCAGGCCCAGCTCCGCGAGCGGATCATCGGGCTCGGCGAGCACTCCGTCCGCAAGAGCTACTACCCCGAGCTTCGGGCCCGCCTCGACGAGCTGGAGCGCTTCCGGGCCCTGCTCGACCAGACCAACGACGCCATTCTCCTTCTCGAGGTCCCCGGGGGCGTGATCGCCGATCTGAGCCAGACCTTCAGCCGCATGGTGGGCGTGACGCGCGAGGGTCTCCTCGGCAAGCTTCTCGGACCGTTCGCCCCCGCCATCGCCGAGAGAGTCGGTGCTCAGCAAGCCGGGAGGGTCGTCACCGAGCTGAGCGGCCCCGAGGGGCGCGTGCAGGTAGAGGCCGCGATCAGCTTCGTCACCTTCGGGGAGCATCGCTTCGCGGTGGTGGTGGCGCGAGACATCGGCGAGCGCTTGCGCGCGGAGCGGGCACAGCTGGAAGCCGAGCAGCGCTTCCGCGCGACCTTCGAGGGAGCGGCCATCGGCATGGGGATGGTAGGGCTCGACGGCCGCCTGCAGGACACCAACGCTGGTCTCCAGGCCATGCTTGGGCGATCGGCCGAGGAGCTGCACGGGAGCTCCTTGCTGTAGGTCACCCATCCCGAGGACCGCGAGCTCATGCAGCAGAGGTTCTCAAGCCTGGTCTCCGGGCAGGCCAGCCACGGCCGCTGGGAGAAGCGATGCCTGCGCCGAGACGGTCAGACCTTCTGGGTCACGGTCAGCGCTTCCCGAGTGCAGACCGAAGGCGCCGCCTACGTGGTGATCGCGGTCCAGGATATCTCCGGCCAGAAGCAAGCCGAGGAGGCGCTGCGCTTCCTCACCCACGCGAGCATCAGCCTAGCCTCGTCGCTGGGGCTCGAGGCGACCCTCGAGACTCTGGAGGAGCTCGCAGTGCCCGCCCTGGCCGACCTCTGCGCCACCTATCTGCCGCGCGATGACGAAGGCCACAAGCTGGTGGGCGTGCGCTGTCAGAATCCGGAGCTCCAGGCCCATGCCCGGCGGGCGCTCTCGGCCTGTCCCGAGCTCCTGGGGGAGGCGCTGCGAAGGACGCAGACCTGGGGCGCAGAGGCTGGACCTGACGCCGAGCTGGAACGCCTGGGCCTGAGCACGGTGATGGCCATTCCCCTCGATGCCGGAGGTCGCGCCGTGGGCGCGCTGCTGCTGGGCTCGGCGAACCAGGGGCGAGCGCACGGCCGGCTCCAGCTCGACCTCGCTCGGGAGTTCGGCCGGCGCGCCGCCCTCGCGGTGCAGAGCGCTCGCCTCCTGACCGAAGCGCAGGAGGCGAGCCGCCTCAAGGACGAGTTCTTGGCCGTCGTCTCCCACGAGCTGCGCACGCCGCTCTCCTCGATCCTGGGTTGGGTGCGGTTGCTGCAGGGTCCCCTTGCGCCCGCCGACCGGGAGCGCGGACTGGCGACCATGGAGCGCAGCGTCCGCTCGCTGGCAACCATCATCGACGACCTTCTGGACGTCTCCCGCATCGCCTCCGGCAAGCTGGTGGTCAGGCCACGCCCCACCGAGCTGGCGCCGGCCATCGGGGCGGCGGTCGATGCCATCCGCGCCGCAGCCGAGGCCAAGCGCGTGAGCGTGATGGTCGACTGTCCCCCGTCCCTTCCACCCGTGTACTCCGACCCGGCCAGGCTGCAGCAGGTGGTGTGGAACCTGGTGTCCAACTCCGTCAAATTCACGCCCGCGGGCGGCTCCCTCCAGGTCCAGGTGAGCCGTGCCGGCAACTTCGCCCGCATCGCGGTCAGCGACACGGGCAGAGGGATCGCCCCGGAATTCCTGCCCCACGTCTTCGATCGCTTCCGCCAGGCTGACAGCACCACGACGCGGGCGCATGGCGGGCTGGGCCTGGGGCTGTCCATCGTGCGTGATCTGGTGGAACGGCAGGGCGGCGAGGTGGGCGTCGAGAGCGAGGGCGTAGGCCATGGCGCCCGCTTCCTGGTGACCCTTCCGCTGGTCGAGGCCCCCACCCCCCTGACGCTCGCTCCACCTCGTGCGAAGGGCCCCTCGCTCTCCGGCGCCTGCATCCTCGTCGTCGACGACGACCCGGACACCCGGGAGGTCGTCACCGCGATGCTGGAGGTGGAGGGGGCCAAGGTCCAGAGCGTCGCCTCGGCTCCGGAAGCCCTGACCGCGATGGACCGCGAGCCTCCGGACCTGGTGGTCAGCGACATCGCCATGCCCGGTCAGGACGGCTTCTCGCTGCTGCGCTCCATCCGGGAGCGCACGCCGGCGCCCCCGGTGCTGGCGCTGACCGCGATCGCGCAGGTCGAGGAGCGACGGCGCGCCCTGGCCGCGGGCTTCGCGCGTTATCTGGTCAAGCCGGTCGGACCCAACGAGCTCAGCACCGCCCTGAAGGAGGTGCTGAGCCGACGGCCTGGCGATGGCAGCTTGGAGGTCTCCTGACCGCTGAAGAGGCGACGATCAATCGCCGGACCGAGCCGGACCGTTGAGGCGCGAGCCGCGCGAGAAGCAAGGCCGCGTCGCAATTGTCTGTTGCGACAAGGACTTGCGACGACGCCCGGCGAAGCGGATCGGCGGGCCCGGCGACAGGAGGCGATTGTTCGTCACCTCTTGAGGCCGGTCGCCCGATGGGCGTCACTCGCGAACGCGCAGGTTGCCGTCGATGGTGTTCGTGAGCGCGAAGGCCCGCAGCTTGAAGACGAGTACCTCCGTCAGCCGATGCCCGCTGGAGATGAGGAGCATGCCGTTGCGGTCGCGCACGTCGTCCGCCAAGACCATCCCCACCGCCAGCTCCGACAGGTTCACCTGCCGCACGCCGAGCGGCACGTCCGCGCGATGCACCAGCTCCTCGAGCCTCTTCAGGATGCGGGGGTCATAGCGCCAGAGCCCGTCCGACATCCCTTCGAACGCCGCCTTGGGCGACTTGCCGGAGGCCAGCAGCAGATCGTAGTCGAGGGCCACCTTGAGCAACCGCGCGATGGGCGGGATGTTGTCGCCCTCCGGATGCAGCCCGGGCCCCGTGTCGTTGGGGCTGTAGGGGACCTCTTGCAGGGCGATCGCCTTCTCCACGACCTCGAGCCTGGGGATGTGGGCGAGCAGGCGCGAGCCGATCGACGCCTGGGTCGCCAGCAGGCGCTCCTCGTCGGGCGTGAGGCTTGCCCCCGACAGCCGCCGCTCGAGCAACCCCGGGGGGATCGTGACGCAGCCGATCTGCGACAGGAGCGCCGAGACCTCCATCTCCCAGGAGAGCACCACGCCGATGGCCGGGGCGAGATGCGTGCACAGCTCCTTGACCCGGGCACTGCGGCTGAACGCCAGCGGGCTCACCGCCGCCAGGATGTCGCTGAGAACCTGCACCGCCCCCTTCAAGGTGTCTTCCAAGAGCTCTCGCTCGGCCACGATCAGGCGGTGCTGCTCCACGCTCGCCTGTAGCACGGTGGCGATCTGCTCGGGCCGGGACGGCTTGAGCAGCAGCCGGAAGATGCCGCCCTCGTTGATGGCGTCCATGGCCGCATTGACGTCGGCGTGGCCGGTGAAGAGCACCCGAACGACCTCGCGGCTCAAGGCCCGCACCCGTGCCAAGAACTGGATTCCGTCCATCCCCGGCATCCGAAAGTCGCTGACCACGACCGCGAGGGTTGCCCCTTGCGCCGCGATGACCTTCAGAGCCTCCTCGCCGCTGGCGGCGGTGAGGATGTCGTAGTCGCGATAGAGCACTCGCTTGAGCGCCACGAGGAGGTTCGGCTCGTCGTCCACCAGGAGAATCTTCTCCGGCATGCTTGTCTCCTCAGCGCAGGCGCAGGCAGGCCGCGTTCCAGCTTCGCACCCGGGCTACCAGGTCCCCGGGTCCCGCATATTCGCGATCGATCCCTAGCACGTCGGGATCGTCCTCGGGAAACCTCTCGGCGACGGCGTTGGCAGCGTGGACCGACCAGATCGACAGGGACCGAGGCCCGGCCCGCTCCGACGGACGGCGGTGGTAGGCGACGATCTCCACGATGCTGGCCGGCAGGCCCCAGATGCCGAGCAGGTAGGCCCCGAGCTGCTCGATGCTGACGCCGTATTCGCGAACGAAGCGCTCGTCGTCCTCGGCCAGGTCGGGCTTGCCGGGCGAGGAGGGGGAGGGGGGCACCAGGATCTTCCCGATGTCGTGGAGCATGCCACCGATGACCGCGTCCTCCACCTCCTGGGGAGGGGCCCGCTCCTCGGACGCGATGTGCCTGGCCAAGGAGCTCACGGTCAGGCTGTGGGCCCACAGGCGCTCGAGGTCTGCTGCGCTCCCGGCGTTGCGATCAACAGAGAAGACCTGGAAGCCCAGGACCAGCGACTTGAGCAGGTTGAGCCCTAGCAGCACCGCCGCCTGGGCCGGGCTGGTGACCCGCTGGGGCATCCCGAAGAAGGCGGAGTTGACGAACTGGAGCACCTTGGCGCTCATGGCCACGTCCCGGGCGATGATCTCCCCTGCCCGCTTGGCCGAGCCGCTCGGCGACTCGATCTCGTCGACCAGCTGGGTATAGAGGGCGGGGATGCTCGGCAGCCGATCCATCCGGCTGATCAGCTCCGCCAGGTGGGGGCTCTGGAGCGTGGCCCGCAGCTGCCGCGCGCGGTCGATGGTGGTGCGCAGCTTGTCGGCGCTGCAGGGCTTGGCCAGGTACTGGTGGGCCACCCGCACCGAGCCCATCGCCATCGCGCGGTCGCTGTGGCCGGAGAGGACGATGCGGATCGCGCTGGGGTAGCGGTCGCGGATCTCCCCCAGGAGCGTGGCCCCGTCCATGCCGGGCATGCGCATGTCGCTCACCACCACGTCCAGCGGCAGCTTCTCGGCCAGCGTCAGCGCCTCCGCCCCGCTGGTCGCGAAGTGCATGTCCCACTCCGCGCGCAGCGGGTGGAGCATGCGCCGCAGCCCGGCGATGACGTTGGGCTCGTCGTCGACGAAGAGGATGCAGCACTTCATGGCCTGGGCTCCGAGTGCAGCAGCGGCAGGCTGATCACGAAGGTCGTGCCCTTGCCCTCCTCCGACTCGACGTCGATGCGCCCACCGTGCTTGGTGACCACGATGTCGTGGGCGATGGCCAGCCCCTGACCGGTGCCCTTGCCGACCCCCTTGGTGGTGAAGAAGGGGTCGAAGATCCTATGGCGGATGCCGGCTGGGATTCCTGGCCCATCGTCGGAGACGAGGATCTGGGCCAGCCCGTCCACGTGGCGGGTGCGCAGGACGATCTTCCCCTTGCCCTCGCGCCGCGCCGGGAGGGACTCGCGAATCGCGTCCGCGGCGTTGAGGATCATGCTGAGGACAACCTGGTTGATCTCGTCGATGCCGCAGTAGACGAGGGGAAGGTCGGGGGCAGGCACGACCTCGAGGTCGGCGACGTACTTCCAGGCGTTGCGCGAGATGGTCGCAGTGGTGGCCATTCCATGGTTGAGGTCCGAGGCGGCCTTCTCGCTGGTGCCGGGGTGGGTGAAGTCCTTCATGGCCACGATGATCTTGTTGACGCGCTCGATGCCCTCCAGCGAGTCCCGGACCGCACTGGGGATCTCCTTGGTGAGGTAGTCGAGGTCGGCCTGCGCCGTCAGCTCCTGGATGCTGCGCAGGGCCTGCTCCGACGTCATGGAACCTGCTGTGCGAGCGACGCCCTCGAGCAACTCACACACTTGCTTGAAGGACTCTCCCAGGAAGCGGGTGTTGTCGCTCACGTACTGCATGGGGGTGTTGATCTCGTGAGCGATGCCCGCCGCGAGCTGGCCGATCGACTCCATCTTCTGGGAGAGCTTCTGGCGCTCCTCGAGCCGGTGCTGCTCGGTGACGTCGCGCAGGACGATCACGGCGTGGAGAGCGGACTCGAAGTAGGGGGTCAAAGTCGCCGCGCTCAGACGCACCAGGTGGCGCACTCCGTCCTTGCCCGACAGGCTGAGGAGCCGCCCTTCGGTCGTCCCCCCCATGAGCCCGACGAGGTCCTCGATTCGCTCGCCACCGTCGACATGGGAGAGATGCACCACCTCGAGGAAGAGCTGCTCCACGACATCGTTGAAAGGCAGCCCCGTCAGGCGCTCGGCCGCGGCGTTGAAGAGCACGACCCGGCCGCGCGAGTCCAGGGTCACCACGGCCTCATTGATGGCCTCAAAGGTGACGGCCAGGCGCTCCGTCTCGCGTGCGAGCGCCTCTTTGGCCTGCCGCTCGTGCGTGACGTCGAGCAGCACGCCGACGATGCCCGCGACTGCGCCGCCGGCGCCGAGGAACGGCGCTTGGTGTACCGCGAGGTCCCGCAGCTCCCCGCTCTTCGAGGGCAGCTGGGTCTCGAGCCGCTCGGGCCTTCCTGCGGCGATCTGCAAGGTGTCCATCGCCGCGAGGCGGTCGGCCACCTCCCGAGGAAAGAGGTCATGGGCCGTCGCACCGACGAGCTTTTCGCGATCCATGCCCGAATGCTCGATATAGGCGCTGTTGCACCCCAGGAAGTGCCCGGCCAGATTCTTGTAGTACACGGGGATCGGCAACGCATCGAGCAGCTCCTGGAGCACATCGAATTCTTGGCGCAGCTCCCGGTGCACCCGTCGCTCGTCAGTCACGTCCCGCACGGTCACGACCCGGTCCTCGCGACCGACCACGGGCGCCGAACGGCAGGTGAAGGTGCGCCCGGGGGCCTCGGGCAGCTCGAAGTCGCGCTCGACCACCTCGAGGGCCTGACCAAAGAGCCGCAGGTGCTCGGCGACGGCCTGGCACCAGCTGCCGCCGCGCACCTGCTCGGGACGCTGGCCCACCAACTGCGAGGGAGCACAGCCGCACGCCGCGAATGCCGCCGGGTTGGCGTAGAGGACGACGCCCTCGCCGTCGAGCAGCAGGGCCTGCCCCTCGATGGTCGCCAGCACCGCCTGCAGCAGAGCGGCTCGGAGAGCGCCGTCGGCCGCAGCCGACACCGCGCGCTCGCGCGCCTCGTCGCGCTCGGTCTGGTCTGCGCCAATGCCGATGATCTGGCCGGCGGCCCAGGCGTGCTGGATGGGCGCGAAGGTCCAGAAGAGGTGACGCCGTCGCCCATCGGCGCCGACATGGTAGGCATCGACCGGCTTCGCCGGCGCTCCCTGTGCCAACTGTGCGAAAGCCTGCTTGAAGACCTGGCCGTCGAAGGGGCCGGGCTCCTCCAGCGTGGGCTCCCCGTGGTTTCCGAGCACCCGGCGCGCGATCTCGTTCTGGAACAGGGGCTCGCCGTCCGCCTCGATCACCACGATGGGCGCCGCCTCGTTGCAGAGCACGGCCTCGAGGACGGCCGAGCGCTCCACGAGGCTGGCCTCCATCTCCCAGGCGCGCCGATTCCGCACGCGCTCCAGCCCCGCCTCTCCCGCCTGAACCAGGTGGCAGTGGCTCTTCACCAGGTCGATGGTGCGATGGGCGTCGAGCCCTGCGGCGGGGTAGCAGCACAGGATGATCGTCGGCGCCTCCAAGCTGACACGCTCGACCTCCGCTTCGTACCTCTGCGCTGCCTCCCAGCCCTCCGACACCAACCAGCCCAGGTTGACCGCGATCCTCGAGACGGAAGCAGGGACCGCCGGCGAGGCGGCGCGCTTTCCCGATGCGCTGAAGGCCTCTACCAGGCCCTCGAGGGGGCCCCGGGCGTCCACCGCCTCAAACAGCGTATCGAGCACCTCCAGCTCCAGCCCTCGGCACGCCAGCGCCTCGCGCACGGCGAAGGGAGACGGCTCGTCCCCCCTCAGCCAGAGGCAGCGCTGGCCCGCTCGAAGGCCCTCTTCCAGGAAAGGCACCACGACGCTCAGCATCTCGGCGGCGTCCTGGTAGACGTGGCTCACGTGGGTGCCTGGGGAGAGCTGCCCGTTGGTGGCGAGGACAGGCATACCGACCCCAGACGCCTGGATGCGCTTGCGCGGCAAGAATGGCCGCTCTTGCTTTCGGCCCACCGGCGACTCTCGATAAGTCGCCAAGAGCGCGAAATCCGCAGCAGAACGGGCGAGCGCCGTCAGCCGCGCGAGTGGTGAAAGTCGGGGAACTGCTTCTCCAGGCACTCCTCGCAGATGGAGTGGGACACATCGACATCGAGCTTGCGGGCGATGAAGGCCTCCGCCGCCTCCCAGTAGCTCTCGCCGGTGCGCACCTTCTTGCACCAAGCACAGATGGGGAGCAGCGCCTCGAGCTGGACGAGAGAGGTCACATCCTCCAGCGAGAGCAGGACGACCCGGGCCTCCTCCGCCTCGAACGGCACCGCGGTGACCCGGACATGGATGCTTCGGGTCGTCCCATCGGGCTCGCGCAGGTCCATTCGCGTGAGCTGGCGATGCCGGGCCTTGCCCGAGAACGCCTCGGTGATCGATCCCCGCACCACACAGGAGCGGCAGGCCTCAGCCTGTCCGCAACCCAATGGGGTCTCGAAGTGGTGGACGCAGCTCAAGGCGTCGCCGCCGCGCCTGGCAAGGATTGCGCGGGGGGCGTCGGCGAAGAGGGGCTCGGCCGCCCGATTGACGGCTAGGATCCGCCCCTCCGAGTCGACCACCAGCATCGCCGCCGGCGCCGCGTCGAAGACGGACCTGAAGACGCCCGCCGCCTCCAACCAGACCTGCGACGGGCGATCCGAGGGATTGGTCACCGTCGTTGCTCCTCTGCCTTGCGAGCTCTCGCCTGCAGGGGCCCGACTGCGGACGGGCCGTGACCCTCCTTCGACGCAGCCCGCGAGTCTGGTAAGGCGGAAAGAAGGCGCCAGCCTGCTCGCTCGTCCAGGAGACGAGCAAAGCCGGGAGAGTGGTGGTGAAGTCAGTCGCCCGCCTTCCTTTCCGGTGCAGGGGCGGGTGCGTCCTGCTGCCGGCTTGCCCCGCCGCCCTGGAGTGGGCTTCCATGCGGGCCCATGCGCGTGCTGTTTCTGGAGAACGACGACTCCTTCAGCTGGAACGTCCTCGACGCCCTGCCCTTCGGCCGCGCCGACGTCGTGGTGCGACCGGGGCACGAGGTCGCAAGGGAGCCCGATCTGATCTCGACCGCCCAGGCCCTCGTCGTGGGGCCGGGGCCGACCGACCCGCTGCGGGCGGGGATCGTCGACGCCATCCGCGAGGCGGCGCGTAGGCGCGTGCCGTTGCTCGGCATCTGCCTGGGCCACCAGGCGCTGGGACTGGCCTTCAGCGCGCGCCTGGTGAGGGTGGCTCCCGCTCATGGCAAGTCCTCGACCGTGAGGTTTTCGTCGTCGCGGCTGTTCCCGAACTTCTCGGGCGCGACGGAGACGGTGATGCGCTATCACTCGCTCGCTCTGTCAGAGATACCCAGCCCACTACGGGTCGTCGCCACCACGCAGGACGGCATCCCCATGGCCATCGAGCACGACACGTTGCCGATGGCCGGGCTCCAGTTCCACCCCGACTCGTACGGCAGCCCCCGCGGCCGCGAGCTCATCGCCGATTTCTTCAGGGCGGTCATATGAAGCTGCTGGACCTCGAGCGCGAAGAGTCCTTCGCCCTTCTGGGCCCGGGTTTCGCAGACGGGCGCTTCCTGCTGCTGCGCGGGCTGCGCCCGGCTTGCGCTTTCGAAGCCGACCCGCTGCTCGTCTTCGCTCCCTTCGAGCGAGCAGGTGCCTCGCCGCTGCTGTTCGCGGCTGCCTCGGCGGCCGCCTGCGAGCCCCGGCTCGCCCACGAGCCCGCTCCCGGGCACCTGGAGGTCGAGCTGCAGGCGCCGGCCCACTCGGAGAAGGTGCGTGCGATCCGCGAGGCCATCGCGCGGGGCGACGTATACCAGGTGTGTCTCACCGCGCGCGCCCGGCTCGAGGGCGCCAGCGGAGCAGGCCTCCTCACCGCCATGTGCGCGCGAGGCGTCCCACGCTTCGCCGCCTGGGTCCGGCTTCCCGGTGGCGGCGAGCTCGTCTCGGCCTCCCCCGAGCTCTTCTTTGAGACCCGTGGCGCCCACGTGCACACCGAGCCGATGAAGGGCACGGCGCGCCCCGACGACGGGGGGCAGCTCGCGGCCAGCGAGAAGGACCGCTGCGAGCTGGCGATGATCACCGACCTGCTCCGCAACGACCTCGTACCGGTGTGCCGGCCGCGCTCGGTCCGGGTCGAGCACGAGCGCCGGGTGATCCCGCTGCCCTACGCCTTGCAGACCGTGAGCGACGTCGTGGGCGAGCTGACCGAAGGAGCCACGGCCCTGGACGTGCTCGCGGCGCTCCACCCGGGCGGCTCGGTGACCGGAGCACCGAAGGGGGCCGCGTTGGCGATGATCCGCCAGCTCGAGGTTGGACCGCGCGGCGCCTACTGCGGGGCGCTGGGGCTGTGCCGCGGCAGGCTGCGCTCGACCTTCTCGCTGCTCATCCGCACGGCGCAGAGGGACGAGGCCGGCTGGACCTACGGCGTGGGCGGCGGGATCGTCTACGGCTCGGACCCCGACCGGGAGATGGACGAGCTGCACGTGAAGCTGGGAGCGCTCCGGTGAGGTACACGCTCCTGAAGGTGACCGTAAAAGGGGTGGTGCTCTGGGACTACCACCTCCGGCGGCTCGCGCCCGAGCTGGGCCCGGGGAGCCAGGCGCAAGGGCCGCTCATCGAGTTCGCGAAGAACGCCGGGCCGGGAGTCTGGGCCCTGTGGGCGGATCACGGGAAAGGCCTGCGAGTGGAGCGGCGCCCCGGCTCTCGGCTGCGCGACGGCATGCCCTTTCGCATGCTGCCCTCGCCGCTTTCCGGCGACGCGGGTCCCTTTCCCAAGCCGAGCGCCCCGAGCATCTACGACTCCGTCCGCGTCGAGGGGATCGCGACGCTGCTGACCTCTCCTGGCCTCGTCGGCGAGCCGGAGGTCTACGAGGCCTGTTGCGCGGCGGTCGTGGCCTGGGACGGCTCGCACATCGTCTGTGCCCCGAAAGACCGAGCTCGAGTCTGGTCGACCGCCGAGGCGGCGATCCGCGAGCACCTGACCGCGCGCGAGGCTCTGCTGCCAGCAGATTCGGACGCGCTGCTCCTGGTGAATGCCGTCAAGGGAACCTGCGCCCTGGCTGCTCCACGCAGTGATGGGTTTCCGACCATGGTCCGTGCGGAGATCGAGGCGGTGCTCGAGCAACTCGCACGGCGCCCCCATGCCTCTGAAGGCTGACGGCGCGCAGGTCATGGCTCAGCCCGTCGCCGTTGATGCGCTCGAGCTTCCTCTTTTCACACAGCGTCGCAGCACCGGTTTGCTCGGAAAGCTCCTCTCGATTCCACTGGGAGTCGGCGAGCATGCGACGCCGGCCCGCCTTGGGCGACGCCGCACGCGGGCTCGTCTTCGGTTGATTCACCAATCGAATTGATTCGCCAATCGAATCCCGGGGTCGAAAAAGTTGCTCGCCTCTTGACTGAGCAGGCAGGGGCATTGAGTATTGCGCGGGCTCTACATCGAAACCTCTTGTCTGTATATAAACTTCAAATATTTTCGTTTCTTTTACAAGACCCTCACTCGTTGCAAGCATAATCCCCCGCGCCTTCTCCCAACCCATTGCCGCCAACCGTCGACCCCCCGGGGCCCGAGGGACGCCTTGCCGCGGCTGGCCGATGCTCCCGGTGCGAGGCGCAGTCTCCCACCTGGGGCCCCCGACAGCCGTGAGTTGCATCTATGGCCGAAACCGCTCAGACGTCGCCCCTCGTCACCCCTTGCCCCGAGACGCCGATGAGCAAGTACCGGCTCATCGGAGAGCTTGGCAGGGGCGGGATGGCCGACGTGTACCTGGCACTCGCGGCCGGCCCCGGTGGCTTCAACAAGCTCTTGGTGATCAAGCAGCTGAGGACCATCGAAAACGCGCAGTTCCTGACCATGTTTCTCGACGAGGCGAGGCTGGCCGCTCGCTTGAGCCATCCGAACGTGGTGCAGACGTTCGAGGTCGTCCATGAGGAGGAGCGGGCCTTCATCGTCATGGAGTTCCTGGACGGCCCCTCGCTGTCCCGTCTGCGTCGAGTCACCAGGGCAACTGGGGAGCAGCCGATGCTTCCCATCGAGCTGCACGTGCTCTCCCAGGCGCTGGCGGGCCTGCACTGCGCTCACGAGTTGGCGAACTACGACGGCACTCCTCTGGGCGTGGTCCACCGCGACTTCACTCCCCAGAATCTGCTCGTCACTTATGACGGCGACGTGAAGATCGTCGACTTCGGCGTCGCCAAGGCCAATTTCAGCGCCCAGACAGTCGCGGGAGTATTCAAGGGCAAGTTGTCCTACGCGCCGCCTGAGCAGGTCCTCGGGCACCCGGTCGATCGGCGTACGGATGTGTTCGCCGCCGGCGTCATCCTCTGGGAGGCGCTCACCGGCCAGTCCCCATGGCATGGAATGGAGGCCGGCGTCGTCATCCACGCGCTGGCCAGCGGCGACATCCCGCGGCTGACCAGCGACGCCGGGGTCGACCCCACCCTCGTGGAGATCTGCAACCGGGCGATGGAGGCCGAGCCGACTGCGCGCTTCGCTTCCGCCCTCGAGATGCGCGATGCGTTGGAGCAGTACATCCAGCTCAAGCAGCTCACCGTCACCCGCCGGCAGCTAGGCGAGCACGTCTCGCGCCTCCTTGCCGAACAGCATGCGAAGACCCGCGCGATCATCGATGGGCAGATCCGACAGGTGAAGGACCTCCCCTCGGCGGACTCTCTCATGGTGGCGCCGTTGGACACGCTCACCCCCTCGCCGATCTCGGTGCTGGCGGGCCGCCAGCTCCCCTCCCTTGCCGCTCCCTATTCGAGTCCTGGGGCAGAGGCCAAGGAGTCCATTCCGGCGGTGGCGCCACTCGAGCCCGCGCCCGAGCTGGCGCCGGCATTCGCTCGGCCCAAGCCCGTCGATGGCACGCTGAGGCTCGTGGTCTTGTTGGGGTTCGGCGCACTGCTGGCGGTGCTGGTGATCCTGGTCGCACTCTTGTGGCAGCTCAGATCAGAGAATCGCGCCTCCTCCCCGGCGGCAACGGTCGCCACTCCGCCGATGGCTGCGCCGGTCATTCCCCCTGCGCAACCGGCGCCCCCCGTACCCGCACAAGTTGAGCCGGCCCCGATGGCCAGGATCGAGCCCGCGGCGCCGGCGGCCCTGTCCGAGCCCCCGACGGTCGCGGTGCGTATCCGCGTGCTCCCAGCCCACGCGCGCGTCTACCTCGACGGCATCGAGCTGCCGTCCAACCCCTTCGACGGCGTGCTCCCCAGGGACGCCAAGCTGCACGAGCTGCGGGTGGGCGCCCCTGGCTACCTCGGGTTGCGCCGCGGCTTCCAGCTGGATCGCGATCTGTCCCTTGAGCTGGCCCTGGAGCGCCAGCTGCCGGCTCCCAAGGCTGAAGTCGCGCCCGCCAAGCCGTCGGCAGCGCCCGCCAAGCCGCCGCCGGCTGGGGCCTCCACGGAGGACCCCGAGTACTTCACGCCGAAGAAGGGCCCTTCCGACAACAGACCAAGACGTCAGCTCGACACTGACATCCGGTGGAACGAATGAAAGCCTTCAGCCATCTACCCGTCATTGCAGCCGTCGTCCTCCTCGACCTCGGCAGCGCTCCGCCTGTCCACGCTGCCGCTCCGACCTCCTCCAGGACCATCGAGCAGGCCAAGAAGCACTTCCAGCTCAGCAAGGAGCTGTACGACGAGGGAAACTTCTACGCCGCGCTGAACGAGCTACAGCGCTCCCATGAGCTCGTCCCGAACTACAAGCTGCTCTACAACCTAGGGCAGATTCACGCGCAGCTTCAGGACTACTCGAACGCCATCCTCAGCTTTCGCAGGTTCCTGGTCGAGGGCGGGGGTGAGGTGCCGGACGCACGTCGCCTCGAGGTGCTCAAGGAAATCGAGAAGCTCCAGGTGCGAGTAGCCGAGATGACGATCGAGAGCGAGAGCGGAGCAGAGATCTCCGTTGACGACGTCGCTATGGGCAAAGCCCCGCTACCCGGCCCTCTCACGGTGAACGTGGGGCGGCGCAAGGTCACCGCGAGCATGGTCGGCTTCTTCCCTGCGACCAGGTTCGTCGACATCTCGGGCCTGGACAGGCTGACGGTCAAGATGACGCTACAGCCCATGGTAACGACGACGGCCGAGCAGAAACGCGAGTCCCCCGCCGTCAGCGACGAAGCCCTCATCGCCAAGGTCGAGCCCCCTCAAAAGCTACCGCTCTGGCTTCCCTGGACGGGCACGGGCCTCCTCGTGGTTGGCACCGCGGTGTCGGGGATCTTGGCCAAGCAGTCCGCCGACGATTTGGAGGCAAAGCGAGCGACCTATCCTCTCGACGCCCAGAGCGGCCCTGAGACGCTTCGGGAGCTGGCCTCCACGACACGCACCCGGGCCCTGATTACCGACATCCTCGGAGGGTGCGCCGCGGCCGCTGCCATCGCCTCCACCCTCTACACCCTCCTTCGAGCCAGCGACGGCGAGGCTGCACCGGCCGGCAACCCGACGCCCCAGGCGTTCAGCATCGGGGTCGGGCCAGGCGGGGTAGCCGTGGCTGGTTCCTTCTGACATCGGAGCCTCATCATGCGCTTTGCGAACGTCCCGCTCAGACGGCTCTTGGGGGTGCTGGTGGCTTGCACCCCGCTCACCGCCTGCTCATTCCTGATGGATAGCCAAGAGGTGCAGTGCAGCACCGATGATGACTGCATCGGCTACGAGGACAACCACCCGTTCTGCCGCAACGGAATCTGCGTCCCCTCGGGCTTCCGCCCCGCCGGCTGTTACTACGGCACTCCGAGCGCGCAGGCGCATTACCTCAACGCTTGCAGCACCGCCCAGTGCGAGCCCTACGACAACTGTGCGCGACTGGGCCTGTGTGATGCCACCAAGGCTCTCCCCCCCACGGTGGGTCCTCCCGACGCCGGCAGCGCTCCATCGGCCCCCGATGTGGGCCCCGACGCAGGCCCCGATGCGGGAACCGATGGCGACGCCGGAGCCACCGAAGGGCTCGACGCCGGAACCTCCGTAGGCCTCGATGCCGGACCCGGTCTGCCCAAGTGCTCGAACGGCATGGAAAGCAAAGTCATCTACATGACGGGAGCTGCCGACTTCCCACCCCTGCTCCAGAAGCTGCAGCAGAGGATCCTCAAGGAGACGTGGCGCGGCGTGTTCGTTGACGCGGCGTCGTGCGTGGGCGTCAACGCCGCCTACAGCCGCGACCCCGCCAAGAGAAAGATCCAGAACAAGCCCGCCTACTACTATGACTACCCGGATGCCAACAAGGTCAGCTGCTCGCTCGACAAGGACGGCAACATCGTGGACGTGGGCGTCTCCGATCTCTTCCCCGAGACTTGCAGCCCTGACAAGGAGGAGGGCGTCGAGGTCGGAGACTATCGCAGCGCCGTCGTGGCCTTCACCATCGCCGTGTCCAAGAACTCGGACCAAGAGTCGATCAGCGCCGAAGCGCTCCGTCTCATCTTCGGAAACGGAGGGCGGTGGCCGGACGGAAGAGAGGCGACCTCGCCTTGGACCGACCCCAAGTACTTCGCCATCCGCACCAGCGGGGCGGCCTCCACCGTGCTCGCCAGCGCGATGAGCGGCGTGACCACCCCGTGGTGGGGCGTGGACGCCAAGACGACCGACGGGCTCCGCTCGGCTCTCTATGGGGTGCCCACCGAGGACAAGGACAAGACCGTCGGGGTGCTCTCGATTGACTACCTCGAGAAGGGGCTGGGCAAAGAGAACCTCAAGCCGTTGTACCTGCAGGCGCCCGGTCAGCTGTGCGGCTACGTGCCCAACTCGACTCGGGAGACGAAGGACAAGATCAACGTCCGCGACGGCCACTACCCGCTCTGGGGATACCTGCACTTCCTGGTACGCAAGCCCAACAGCCCGGGCGCTAGCGCCTTCCTCGAGCACTTCACGAGGCCCAACCTCGACCAAGCGCTCTTGGAGGCCATCATCGAAAACTCGATCGTTCCGCTGTGCGCCATGAGGGTCTCGCGCTCGAAGGAGCTCACCGCGAAGGACCCTGCCGACTTCTCGCCAGCGAGCGGGCTGCAATGCCACTGCTTCTTCGACTCGAAGACCTCGAAGACCTCCTGCAAGCCTTGCACGGAGGCCAGCCAGTGCCCGGCGGAGACGCCGGCCTGCAACTACGGTTACTGCGAGAAGCGGTGACGACGGGCGGCCCAGCCGCTTGTTGCTGTTGTAGCCCAGGCAGCGCACCGTCGAGTCGCTTGACCTGCTCCAGGGCTGCGGGCCCACCGGCCTCGGCCGCAGCGGGGAGCTTCAGCCTCCCATCCTTGGCAGGCAGGATGCGCGGGAGGGCGTCGCCCCCCGCTCCTGGAAGGCCCGCTTCCAATCCGAGAACCCGCCCCCCAACCTCCAAGCGTCCAGGGCCGCCAGGCCTGCCTCGGGACCGCATTGGGCGAGCATGTACTCGACCCATGACCAGCGCGCCGAGGTGGGGCGTACCTCGACCCGCCCCCGCAGCCCCTTCTGCAGCCGCTTCAGGCGCCCCTCCAGCGAGGCGATGGGCTCAAACGGCGCGCCGTCGAGCGGAGTGTTGCGCTTGGCGCAGAACGGGGAAACGCCCAGCGACACGGGCAGGACCGAGGCGAGCTCGCGGGCGAAGCGCGTCAGCTCGTCGAGATCTTCGTCGGTCTCGCCCGGCAAGCCGACCATCAGATAGACCTTCAGACGTTTCATCCCCGCGGCCTTGGCGAGCTCGGCAGCGCGCACGATGTCCTTCTCGTCGGTGCGCCGGTCAATCGTCTCGCGCAGGCGCCGAGACGCGCCGTCGAGGGCGACGGTGAGGGTCCGATAGCCACCGCGCGCAAGCAGCCCCACGAGCTCCGGCGTCAGGCGCTCGGCCCGCATGCTGGAGACGCCCACCTCCCGCCCGGAGGCGACGAGTGCCTCGATGAGCTGCGGCAGGCGCGGGTGGTCGGTGACCGCCGCGCCGACGAGCCCGACCTTGCGCGCCGCCTGGGGGATCGCGGCCAGCACGCGCTCGGGGGATACCAGGCGCATCCCGCCGTTGGTGGTGCGGCGCATGACGCAGTAGGTGCAGCCGCGGGAGCAGCCGCGCTCCGCCTCGACCAGGAACATCGAGCGCAGCTCGGTATGGGGAGTGATGATCTGGGACCGGGCGGGAAGCCGCTCGTCCAGCGCGCAGGCAATGACCGGCGTCTGCTGAGCGCCCCGACCAGGTGCGTAGAAGCCGGCCTTGCCTTCGAGCGCGCGAAGGGTCCCTTCACGGGTGCCCGATTCGCGCGCGGCATCGAGCAGCTGGTGGAGGGTCTGGTCGGCTTCGCCGAGCACGAGCAGATCCACGAAGGGCTCCAGCGGCGCCGGATTGCTGAAGGTCAGCGGCCCGCCGGCGACGACCAGCGGGTGGCTCGGGCCGCGCTCTTCGCGCAGGAGCGGAAGCCCGGCAAGGGAGAGCATCTCCAGGACGCCGGTGACCTCCAACTCGTAGGCGACCGAGAAGGCGACGATCGAAGCCTGCGATGCCGGCGACTGGCTCTCGCAGGTCATCAGCTCGGTGCCGGAGGCCCGGAAGGCGGGCACGTCGTCGGGAAGGAAGGCCCGCTCGGCTGTCGCGCCGTCGTGCGCATGGATCTCCCTGTACATGGTCTGGAAGCCCAGTGAGCTCATGCCCACCGAATAGGGGCTCGGGTAGCACAAGGCCACGCGCAGCGGCGCATCCTTGTAGAGCGTGCCCTGCTCATCACCGAGGAGGGCCTCGAGGGCCGAGATGTGTGACCAGCGATCCACGTGGCTCCCAACGCCCGGCGCCAGGACATCCTTCGCCATCCGAGCTTCAGCGAGACGGGTAGCCCCTCGGCGCGCCGGAGGCAACCTCGACGTTCGGATCGGCGCGGACCTTGAGGGTAGAATCCCTCGCCATGACTCCCGCCAAGCTACGCCACCTCAAGGACCGCCTCACCGCCCTGCGCGAGGAGATCCTCGGCAAGGTCCCGCAGCGCATCGAGCCCAACCGGAAGGACGATGCCGAGGTCGGTGGCGATGAGGACGAGCAGCCTCTCAACGAGATGCTCCAGTCCATCGCCTCCAATCGGAATCGGAACGAGTCCGCGGTCCTCTTGAAGGTGGACAAGGCGCTGCGCAAGATCGCGCAGAAGCCTGATGAGTACGGGCTTTGCGAAGAATGCGGCGACGATCTGGCTGAGGCCCGGCTCTCGGCCATGCCGTTTGCCGAGCTCTGCCTCGAGTGCCAAGCCAAGCGCGACGGCTCACGAGGGCCGCGAACACGGCGCAATCTCTACGATTTCCGCTGAAATAGCTTTCCCATCCCCTGCTTGCTTCCCGATTCAGCCGGCGACCATCCCGAACGCCAGACCAACCGTCAACCCCAGAGTCGGCCGGCCGAGGCACGAGTTCACCGGCCGACTGGCTCTTGCGAGGGGACTCTGAAATGATCCGCGCCCCATGAGATTGGTCATCGAGCGGGGGAAGACGGTCGAGCTGGCCGAGCTGCCCCCCTGGTCCATCGCCCTGGACGGCTACGTCCAGGGGCCTCGCCTCGACAACATCCTCCACCGCTACTCCTTCGACCACCACAAGGACTGCATCCGGCTGATCACCACCGCCACCTGCGAGCAGGTGCGCGACGCCATCCTGCTCGGGCTCGATCCCTCGCGCTATACCGCCTACGTCAACGACGTGGACACCGATACCGCCCTGGCACTCTGGGAGCTGCGCAACCCCTTCAGGCTGCGCGAGCCGAAGGTCGGTCACTACATCGCGAGCGCGGGCCTGCTGGACGCCCACGGCGGAGGCTATCCGCTGGTCTACGAGCGCCGCCAGATCGAGTGGATAGGCGTGCCGGAGACCGAGGCGCGCATCAGCGGCGAGTACGAGAAGCTCTCTGCCCAGGAGCTCTCCCAGCTCATCGATCGCATCGGCGAGAGGTTCGAGCTGCTGCTCGCGGGCAAGGCCCCCAGCGAGGAGGAGCTGCGCCACATCGAGACCAAGGCAGACTTCCAGCGCCTCTTCGATGGCACCGGCTGGACCATGGTGCAGGCCGCCGACCCGCATGTGCTCTTCGACCTGTACGAGCAGGGCATCGAGCGCATCGTCACCTGCCGGCCCCAGAAGGACGGCTCCCACACCTACACCGTGGCCCGCCGCAGCGATTTCGTGGACGGCTTCGACGTCCCCACGATCCTGGCGGCCCTCGACGCAGTCGAGAAGGGCTGGGGCGGCGGCAGCACCATCGGGGGCGCGCCGCGCAACCCCGACGGCTCGCGCAGCCGGCTGCAACCCCGACAGGTGTTCGAGCTGGTCGAGGCCTGCGTGTGCAGGCAGATGAACTCGGTTCGCTGATCGCTGATTGGAGGAAGGCCATGCTGTCGCTCATCACCGTCGCCCTGCTCGCCGCCGCTGCTCCCGCCCCGGAGGCCAAGCCGGCCGATCCCAAGCCCGCCGCGAAGGTCGAAGAGCCCAAGGCGGCCCCGACCCCGACTGCCACGTCCTCCGCGGCAAGAGGCGCGAACACCAAGCCCACGAGCGCGGCACACGAGGACGGCCACGCTCACCACGATGGCGACGGCCACGACCACGGCGAGAAGAAGGAGGAGCCCCTCGACGCGGCCGCCCAGCAGGTGGTCAAGCTGGGCGAGGCGATGCATGCCCTCTCCAACGAGAACCTGGCTGCCTACACTGACATGCTCAAGACCATCCAGGAATCCAAGGACTGCGCCGCCTCGGCCAAGGACGTCTCGGGACGCTTCAAGAAGCTCGAGTCAGATCTCGCCCAGAAGCGCGCCGCGATGGAGGCCCTGAAGAAGAGCATGAAGCCCGAGAACGTCCAGTCGGCGGCGGGCATCGCCCTGGCGCGCCTCACCGATGACCTGAAGAAGCTGCGCGACCGGACGCAGGAGCACAAGGACGTCGTGGGCGCGTTCAAGGGCAAGTGCCCGCAGCAGGGCGCACAGGTCGAGAAGGCCATCATGCAGGTGCGCAAGCGGCTGGTCCCCTAGAGCTCCTTGCGTCCTCAGGCCTCGCGCACCTCGGGGCCCTTCATCCATTCCTTCAGGTAGGCGATCGCCCCCTCGACGCTCGCCTCGAGGCCCTCGCCCTTGGCGAGCCTGGCCGCGATACCCGAGGCGAGCCGGCATCCGGTGCCACGGCTCTGCCTCGCGATGCGTTGGCCGCGATACCGGTGGACCTGACCAGCGTCCCAGAGGAGGTCTGCCGGAACGCCTGGGAGATGGCCGCCCTTGATGAGCGAGGCCCTGACTCCCAGCGCAGCCAGAGCGCGTGCGGCCGTCTCCATCTCGCTCTCGTCGCGGCACGGGAGCCCGGTCAGTGCTCCGGCTTCCAGCAGATTCGGGGTGACCAGGCGCGCGGCCCACGCCAAAGGGAGCCACTCGGACGGTTCTGCCTCGAAGAGCGCGCCTCCACTCGAGGTGGAGAGGACGGGATCGGCCACCGCCGGGGTCCCCGCGAGCGGCCCCTGGAGGAGCCCGACCAGAACCTGGAGGAGCGCACGGGACCCGACCATGCCGATCTTCACCGCGGCCACGGGCCCGTCCTCGAGGGCGCCCTCGGCTTGGGCCATGAGGGCAGCGGGGGAGACCGGCTCCATGCGCACGAGCCGCCGCGCCGACTGGGCGGCCACCGCCGTGGCACACAGCACCGGTTGCGCTCCGTTGGCTGAGATGGCCTGGCCGTCGGCGAGCAACCCCGCCCTCCCCGACGGATCGAGGCCAGCGAAGACCAGCACTCGCTTCAAGCCGCTCAAGGCCGAGCCCTCGCCGTGGCCTTCACGAAGGAGCGGTACAGCCCGAGGTTGGCAGGCACCGTCAACAGCAACAGCTCGGGATGCCACTGCACCCCTACCACCCATCGGTATCCGGAGACCTCGATACCCTCGGTGAGGTCGTCGGGCGAGAGAGCCGTCGCCGAAACACCTTCGCCCAGGTGGCGGACGCCCTGGTGGTGCGTCGAGTTGACCATCAGCTGCCCTTCGCCGACCGCGCGCGCGAGCCGAGTGCCGCGCCGCACGTTGACCGGGTGCGAGGGCTGGCGCTTGTCGGACTTCTGCTCGTGCGCGCCGGCGGAAGGCATCTCGGTGGGGAGGTCCTGGAAGAGCGAGCCGCCGAGGGTCACGTTGATCAGCTGCATCCCGCCGCACACGCCCAGCACCGGCAGGTCCCGCTTGAGGGTTTCCGCGAGCAGCGCGCGCTCGAACGCGGTGCGTTCCGGCTTGGCGGGGCCGCAGGAGGGCCGGCGCCTCTCTCCGTAGGTCTCGGGGTCGATGTCGAAGGCCCCACCCGTCAGCAGCAGACCGTCGATCGTCTCCAGGTAGGCGGCGAGGACCTTCGGGTCGTCCGAGTAGGCCAGCACCAGCGGCAGGCCACCCCCGACGAGGACCGCGTCGCAGTACGCGCGGTTGAGCTCATAGCGCGAGGGCTTTCCCTCGGACCTGGACCAATCGGGCGTGACGCCGATGGTCGGCATCCTCCGAGCCCGCTCGCGGCGGGCAATCCGCTGTGGGCGCACTCGCCGGCTCACGACGCCTTCCCGCGCGCGAAGGCCTGCACGAGCTGCCGCGCCCGCATCTGAGGTTCGCCCGCGCCCAGGACGTCCGCGACGACCGCAGCGGCGGTCGCCCCGGCCGCCGCCACCTCGCCGATTCGCTCCAGCGTGATTCCACCGATCGCCACCACCGGCGCGCCGAGGTGGCGGCAGACCTCGGCGAGCAGGTCGAGCCCACGCGCAGCGACGGGCAGCTCCTTGGTCGTGGTCGAGAAGACGGGGCCGAAGCCGACATAGTCGGCGCCCTGCGCGATGGCCTCGCGCGCCGCCTCGAGGGTGCGCGCGGTCGCCCCGACGATCAGGTCCGGTCCCACGAGGCGGCGAACCTCGGCCACCGGGAGGTCCTCGTCGCCGACGTGCATCGGCTCGATGGTCGCCTCGACCTGGGCCGCCTTGTCCGCCAGATCGGGCAGGGACTTGAGGTGGCGCTCGAACTCCTTCTCGGCGAGCAGGCCCTTCTTGATGAAGCGGGAGGCCACCCGCTTGTCGA